>CALAED010000165.1 GCA_937891035.1 uncultured Thermomonosporaceae bacterium
GCCCCGGCGGGCCGCGGGCTTGCCGTGGTGGGCTCGGCGGCTCGCACCCGCCGCGCGACCCGCTGCCGAGCCGACGTGTAAGCCGGCCACATAGGCCTGGAGCACGGGAGATTTATTGATCCGGTGGCGGAGACTTCCCCTCCCAGCTTCCACCACCGGATCGGTGGGCCACACGGGAACTTTGAGTGGCTGGCCCGCCCGAATCCGCACCGGGGAAACGCGGCGTTTCCTCGCCGGAGAGGCAGTGTGAACCCGACCGGGCCACCGCAAGTGTGCGATCCGTGGCCGGGTCTCCGCATCGGGAGACCTCCCGATATTCGCTACCTAATCTTGTCCGGGATCGTGTCGGGGTCGTGTCCCGATCGCTGTCGGCGTTCGGCCGCCCACGCGGCGATCTGCACGCGTGAGGAGAAGCCGAGCTTGGCCAGGATGTGCTCGACGTGGGTCTCCACCGTGCGCTTGGCGATCACTAGGCGGGCGGCGATCTCCCGGTTCGCCAGACCTTCGGCGACCAGCCGGGCGATGTCGCGCTCGCGCTTGGTGAGCGGCTCCCACGGATCGCCGGCGGCGACCGCGACGACCCGCCGCTCGTTCGCCGGCGGCGTCGCCTCTTCCTCGAGGGCGAAGGCGATCATCGCATCGAGGTCGAGCCTGGCCCCTTCGGCGCTGGCCGCCGCGTAGGCGTCCGGCCCCAGCACCTCGCGAACGTGGTCGACGCCCATGGCGTGGATGGTCGCATAGCCCTTGCCGAACATGGGGGCGCCGAGCGTACGCCAGATGCGCCGCGCCGCCCCGAAGAGCCGGGCCGCCCGCTCCGCCCGTCCCTCGAAGATTGCGCAGCCGGCAAGCACGTCGCACGTCATCGCGATGCCGAGCGTGTCGTTGAACCCCCGCTTGATCCGCAGGGACTCGCGGACCAGCGCCGCGGCCTGCGCGGCGTCGCCGCTCATCAGGGCGCAGCCGCCCTGAACGTAGAGGGCGTACGACAGGCACCAGCGCTCCCCGGTGCGCTCGCACAGATCGGTGCATTCCTTGGCATAGGCCAGCGCCCGCTCGATGTCGCCCGCGAGGCAGTATGCGCCCGCCAGCATGGCGAGCCGGGTCGCCGACCAGACGTCGGGGTCGGCGATGTCCTCGGCCCACAGCGCGGGCTCTTCCCAATGCTTCTTGATCTTGTCGATGGCGCTCTCGCTGAACGCGATCATGCCGGCGACGCCCTCGGCGTCGCGTCGCGCCCGCGGGTCGCCGCGCCGGTCGGCCAGCGCCTTGGCCTCGGCGGCCAGCGGCCGGGCGGCGTCGAGGTCGCCCTGCAGCGTGGCCAGGATCGCCGCGGTGCATACGGCCATGACGCGCGGCAGGCTCTCTTCGCGATGAGCGGCGAGCACCCGGCCGGCCCAATGGCGGCCCTCGCTGAAGTGGCCGCCGACCACCCAGAAGTGGTGCAGGGTCGCCACCATCGTGAGGGCGTCCGCGGCCGGCACGGTCGGCCGCGCGGCGTACTCCAGCGCAGAACGAACGTCGACGTGGTCGCGCTGCAGCCGCAGGAGCCACTGAACCTGGGCGCCGGAGAAGGACTGTCGTTCGGCACGGGCGGCCAGCCGCTGGAAGTACCGGAAATGCCGCCGCCGCATCTCACCGCGCCGGCCGGCCGCGGCCAGCCGGTCGGCGCCGAAGTCACGGATGGTGTCGAGCATCCGATAGCGCGCGCCGTCCGGATGGTCGGTGCGCAGCACGATGGATCGCTCCACGAGACCGGCGAGCGTTTCGAAGACCGCGCTCCTCGGAAGCCCTCCTTGGTCGGCGCCCGCCGCGGCACCGGCCGCATCAGCGGGCGCGCCACCGTCCTCGTGGCACGCCCCGTCTTGGGGCTCCGCGTCGCCGCAGACCGCCTCGGCGGCTTCGAGATCGAACCCGCCGGCGAAGACAGAAAGCCTCGCCCACAGCAGTCGCTGGCGCTCGGTGCACAGCTCGTGGCTCCACTCCACCGCCGCCCGCAACGTCTGGTGGCGCGACAATGCCGTACGGGCCGTACCGAGCAGCCGGAAGCGATCGTCGAGCCGCTCGACGATCTGCTCCAGCGAGACCACCCGCAGCCGCACCGCGGCCAGCTCGATGGCCAGCGGGATGCCGTCCAGGCGGTGGCACAGCCGGGCCACCGCCGGCCGGTTGAGCGCGTCCAGCGTGAAGTCCGGCCGTACGGCGGTCGCCCGGTCGGCGAACAGCGTCAGCACGTCGTGCTGCCCGGCCACCGATCGCGGGTCGCCGGGATCCGGCACGGGCAGCGGCGCGAGTTGCATCGCGTGCTCGCCGGCCACGCCGAGCGGCCGCTGGCTGGTGGCCAGCACGCGCAACAGCGGCGCGGCCCGCAGCAGCGCCTCGACGAGCATCGCGCACGCGTCGATCAAGTGCTCGCAGGTATCGAGAATCAGCAGCAGCTTTTTGTCGGCCAGGTGGTCGGCGAGCAGGTCGACGCGGTCGCGGGCCGATTGGTCGGACAGCCCGAGGGTCTCGGCCACCGACTGGGCGACGAGCTCGGGATCGTGCAGCCCGGACAGCTCGACCAGCCAGGTGCCGTCGGGGAAGGAGCGGCGCTGTCTGGTGGCGACGCGCAGCGCCAGCCGCGTCTTGCCGATGCCGCCCATCCCGGTCACGGTGACGAGGCGGGAGTTTTCGAGGAGCAGCTTGGCCTGGCCCAGTTCGCGCTTGCGCCCGATGAACTTCGTCATCTCGGCGGGCAGGTTGCCTCGCCGCCGGTCCAGCGCAACGCTCGCCACGGTCGCCTCGGGGTAGCTCTCACCGGTCCGCCGACGCAGACCTCGGGGGGACGAACTCGAAGGGTCATGAGCATCGTACCGGCTCGATCACCCCTAGTGTTCGCCGCGTGACACCCCGTCCGGCACGCGGGCGACGCAGAGCACCGTCTGCCCGAACGGCGGCCTGACCCATCGTTCGATGAGTCTGGTGAGCGGGATCACCGTACGGTCGTAGATCTTGACCAGGCGCGGGTCGGGATAGCCGGCGCCGCCCCGGCGTACCGCGGCCCACCAGGCGATCCCGCCGAGGAAGTTGATCGGCTTGATGGACTCGATCGTGAGTCCGGCCGCGGTGACGGACTTGGACAGGGTGGCGGGGGTGTAGCGGGTCACGTGGCCGACCTTGCGGTCGAAGTCGCCGTACAGCTGCATGTAGCCGGGCACCCAGATCACGATGCGCCCGCCGGGCTCGACGACGGCGGCGAGATCCTTGAGGGCCCGCACGTCGTCCTTGATGTGCTCAAGGACGTTCATCATGACGACGGTGTCGACGGTACGGCTGATCTTGATCTCGGCCGGCAGCGCCAGCTCGATCACCTCGACGTCCTCGTCGCCCGCGTAGCGTTCGCGCAACTGCTCGACGCAATAGGGGTCGTTGTCGCTGACCACCAGATAATCGAGCCGCCCGGCGAACTGCTCGGAGAAGTGTCCGAGGCCGGATCCGATCTCGAGCATCGACCGCCCGACGTGCGGAGCCACCATGTCATATTCGTACTTGCGATAGTTGCGGGCCTCGTCGCCGCCGAGGTGGTTCTCCAAGGCTCCCTCGCCCGCCGCCGGCTGAACCACATCGGCGGCGCCGTCGCCCGAGGCGAGGTGCTTGTCGTTCGCTGAAGACTGCATGCGATCCCGATCGCTCGTGTGCGTATGAGCTGGCAGGGCGGTCAGTGTATCCGCATATCCGCGCGGGACGCCCGCAGATCCGAAATGACCCCACCCCGAACCCGCGGCGGCCGGGAGGCCGAACCCATCGATAGCCGTGGCCATGAGACTCATCGAGGTCGGGCCACGGGGTCGGGGCGGGGAGCTTTCGGTTCTTTGCCTTTTCTTCACGAGCGCGTCGTCGCCACAGTAAAGCGCAGCAACTAACGACGAAACAACGTTAAACGCTCTGTGAACATGGTTCTGGGCAAAGCGGTCGGTCCACAAGGACCGGGTTTTCAGATGGTGAGCGACAGGGTCCGGGTGATGCGGGCCGCCGAGCGCCGCAGCTGGTCGGCGGACGCCTCGATCTTGGGCAGCCGCGAGGACCGGCAGGACACCGCGAGAGCGCCCATTACGGTGCCGCCCGGGGTGGTCACCGGCACCGCGACGCACACGGTGCCGATCGCGTACTCCTCACGGTCGAGGGACAGCTGGGGCGGCGTCTCCAGCCGGCGCAGCAGTTCCTTCAGCTCGGTGACCGTGTTCGGGGTGAGATCGACGAGCGGATGACGGTCGAGGTAGTCGCGCCTGCTGTCCTCGTCAAGCTGCCCGAGCACGCACTTGCCGATGGCGGTGGCGTGCGCGGCCTCGTCGAAGCCGACCCACAGATCGACGCGCGGCGTGCGCGGCCCGTCGGCGATGTCGATGATGCGAATCTCGCCGTCCTCGTACAACCCGAAATACGCCGCCGCGTTGAGCTCGTCCCGAAGCGAGATCATCGTCGGCCGGATCCGCGCGAGCAGCGCCTGGGTGCGGCCCTGGCTGCGCAGCGCCTCGAACCTGTCGCCGAGGATCCACACGCCGTCTGACAGCTTGCTGACATAGCCCTCGTGCGCCAGCGTGCGCAGCAAGTGGTAGCACGTGGCCAACGGCAGACCGGTCTCGCGCGCGAGCTGTTTGGCCGGCGCGCCATTGGGATGCGACGCCACCGCCTCGACCAGATGTAGCGCGCGCTGCACCGAGGAGATCAAAGTCGGTCTGCGTGTCTCATCCATCACGCACAGCGAACCTTTCTCCACCCGCACGGTCAAGTCCTTTGACAATACTTGGCGCAACGGACCGTTCTCAGCCGCTTACCGGGTCATTCTCCGAGAACTCTCAGAAAATAGGGCCAAAACCTCCCAGGCGGGCCTGGTTGGCTGGGGCTATGAACCTGAACAGCAAGCTCGTGACCGGTATCTGTGGCGCCGCCGCCGTCGCCGTGATCGGCACCGGCGGCTACCTCATGGGCTCCGCGGAGAACTCAGCGTCGTCCGGGCCGTCTGGTTCGTCCGATTTGTCCGCCGGGTCGACGCGGGGCGACACGATGACGATGGCCGACGGGTCGTTCCTCGACGTCGCGCTCGCCGCCGCGGACGAGTCTGCTCCAGCCGACCAGCCCGCCCCATCAGATCAGTCCGATCAGTCCGTTCAATCAGATTCGGCCGTGCCCCAGGCCACGGCCAGGCCGGGCGAGCGGCCCCCCCGGCCGGCCCGGCACCCGCTGCGGGCCAGGCACTTCCTGCGCGGCGTACACGGCACGGCGACGGTCCGGATCAAGGACGGCGGGTTCACCGACATCGCCTGGCAGCGCGGCCAGGTGACCGCGGCGTCGGGCGGCAACCTGACCGTGCGCAGCGCCGACGGCACGACCTGGCGGTGGGGCACCGATTCCAACACCAAGGTCCGCCGGCACGGAGACAAGGCGTCGGTCGCGCAGCTTGCCGCGGGCGACCGGGTGTTCGTGATCGGCACGGTCGACGGCGCCACCCGTACCACGCGTGCCGCCGTGGTCCCCAAGGCGCGATGATGAGCACGTGACGGAGGCGCAGCGCGTTCTCGTCGTCGACGACGAGCCCAACATCCGCGACCTGGTCGCGGTCGCGCTGCGCTTCCACGGCTTCGCCCCCGTCACCGCCGCGACGGGGGAAGAGGCGATGCGCGACGTGCGAACCGAACGCCCCGACCTGATCGTCCTCGACGTCATGCTCCCCGACGTCGACGGCTTCGAGGTGTGCCGCCGGCTGCGTGCGGACGGCCACGATGTACCGGTGATCTTCTTGACCGCCCGGGACACGCCGTCGGACACCGTCACCGGGCTCACCCTTGGCGGCGACGACTACGTGACCAAGCCGTTCTCCATCGACGCCCTCGTCGCCCGGGTGCGCGCGGTGCTGCGCCGTACCGCGGCAGCGGCGGCGGCAGCGTCCACGGCCACGGCCGCCGGCTCCGGGCACGAGGTGCTGCGGGTCGCCGACCTCGAGCTGGACGAGACGGGCTGGACGGTCCGGCGCGGGGGCACCGACGTCGAGCTGTCGCCGACCGAGTTCCGGCTGCTCGCCCATCTCATGCGGAACGCCGGGCGGGTGCTGTCCCGCGAGCAGCTGCTCGACAACGTCTGGGGCTGGTCACACGGCGGCAACTCACAAGTCGTTGAGACCTACATCAGCTACCTGCGGCGCAAACTCGACCCGCTCGGCCCACCGCTCATCCACACCCAACGCGGCGTCGGCTACACGCTGCGCCCGCCATCGTGACACTCAACGCCCGCCTCATGACGGGGCTGCTCGCGGTCACTGGCCTGGGCCTGTTGGTGATGGGCCTGGTCAGCGCGCTGGTGCTGCACACCTATCTCATGCATCGGGTGGACGCGCAGCTGCGCGCGGCCCGCGACCGCGCGGTGGTGCGGCTGCTACAGCCGGGCTTGCCGGCGCAGGGCGTGGCGCCCGCGCAGTACGTCGTCCTCATGGTCACCGCGAGCGGCATGATCCGTACCCCTGGCGGGGGCGGCGACCCGGGCCAGGGTCTGGACCCCGCATCGGACCCGGCGCCGGCGATCGAACGGGTGCGGGCGCTCGGCCTGCCCGCGTTGCGGGCGCGCGCGGCGAGCGGCGAGCCGTTCCCGCTCGGCGGGCTGCGCGCGGTCGCCCGCCCCGGCGGGGTGCGCGGAAACCGGAACATCGTCGTCGTGGCCACGCCGCTCACCGAGATCAACGGCGCCGTACGGCGTCTCGTCGCCGCCGAACTGCTTACCGGCGGGGTGCTGATCGGTCTGCTGACGCTGCTGGGCCGCAGCCTGATCAAGCGCGGTCTCGCCCCGCTCGACCGGATGGCCTCGAGCGCGCACGGCATCGCGACCGGGGGCGACCTGCGGGCGAGGATGCCGGGCGGCGAGTCGCGTACGGAGGTCGGCCGGCTGGCGGCCGCGATCAACGTGATGCTGGACCGGATCGCCGAGGCGTTCCTCGCGCGGACCCGATCCGAGGCGCGGGTACGGGAGTTCGCCGCCGACGCATCGCACGAGCTGCGCACGCCGCTGACGACGATCAAGGGGTACGCCGAGCTGTATCGGCAGGGCGCGCTCGACGACCTGCCGGACGCGATGCGGCGGATCGAGGAGGAGGCGAGCCGGATGGGCGTGCTCGTCGGCGATCTGCTCGAGCTGGCCAGGCTCGACCGGGGGTCGTCTCTGGAGCTGGGCCGGGTGGACCTGACCGAGCTGGCCCGCGACGCGGTGGCCGACGCCACCGCGGCGGCGCCGGATCGCGCCTTCACCCTCGACGCGCCCGCCACCCTGCCGGCCGTCGTCGACGAGGCGCGCGTCCGGCAGGTGCTGGCCAACCTGCTCGCCAACGTGACCGCGCACACCGCGGGCGGCGCCGTGGTACGGCTGGGCAGGTCGCCGTACGGGGGGCTGCCCGGCGGGGTCTTCATCGAGGTGGCGGACGACGGACCTGGCATGAGCGAGACCGACGCGGCGCGCGCGTTCGACCGTTTTCATCGAGCCGACCATCGAGCCGACCAACAAGCCGGCCGTCAGGTCGGACATCGAGCCGGCCAGGCCACGCGCGCCGGATCCGGCCTGGGCCTTTCCATCGTGGCCGCCATCGCCGCCGCGCACGGCGGGCGGGCCGCGCTCAGGTCGGCGCCCGGCGCCGGCACAACCGTACGGGTGGAGCTCCCCCTACCCATGGGTACAACTGAGGAGTAACTTCAGCTGGGGAACACGAGGGGAGAACTCATGAGCCGACCGGTCGATGAACGCACCGCCCGCAAAGTCGCCGAAGAGGCGCGCGAGACCGAGTGGCGGCTGCCCAGCTTCGGTAAGCAGCTCTTCCTTGGCGACTTCCGCCTGGACCTGATTCACCCTCACCCCAGCCTCCCTGAGGAGTCGAGCAGCAAGGGCGAGGAGTTCTTGGCCAGGCTGCGTGACTTCTGCGAATCCAAGATCGATCCATTGCAGATCGAGCGCGAGGCCCGCATCCCCGATGAGATCATCATGGGCCTCAAAGAGCTCGGGGCCTTCGGCATGAAGATTTCGGAGGCGTACGGCGGGCTCGGCTTGACCCAGGTCTACTACAACCGGGCCCTGATGATCGCCTCGTCCGCCAGCCCTTCGGTCGGGGCCATGCTGTCCGCGCACCAGTCGATCGGCGTGCCGCAGCCGATCAAGCTGTTCGGCACCGAGGAGCAACACAAGAAGTTCCTGCCGCGCTGCGTGAAGGAGATCAGCGCGTTCCTGCTCACCGAGCCGGACGTCGGGTCCGACCCGGCGCGGCTGAGCACGACCGCGGTGCCCGACGGGGACTCCTACATCCTCAACGGCGTCAAGCTGTGGACGACCAACGGCGTGGTCGCCGATCTGCTGGTGGTCATGGCTCGGGTGCCGAAGTCGGAGGGTCACCGCGGCGGCATCTCCGCGTTCGTCGTCGAGGGCACCGCCGAAGGCATCACGGTCGAAAACCGCAACGCCTTCATGGGGCTGCGGGGCATCGAGAACGGCGTCACCAGGTTCCATGACGTACGGGTCCCGGCCGCCAACCTGATCGGCCGCGAGGGCCAAGGCCTGAAGATCGCGCTGACCACCCTGAACACCGGCCGGCTCTCGCTGCCGGCGACCTGCGCGGCGGCGGGCAAGTGGGCCACCAAGATCGCCCGCGAGTGGTCGCAGGAGCGCGTGCAGTGGGGCCGTCCGGTCGGCCGGCACGAGGCGATCGCCAAGAAGGTGTCCTTCATCGCCGCCACGTCGTACGCCCTCGAGGCGATGCTCGACCTGGCCAGCCAGCTCGCCGACGACGAGCGCAACGACATCAGGATCGAGGCCGCGCTGGCCAAACTGTACGCGTCCGAGATGGCCTGCCGGATCGCCGACGAACTCGTGCAGCTGCGCGGCGGGCGCGGTTTCGAGACCGCCGAGTCGCTGGCCGCGCGGGGCGAGCGCGGAGTGCCCGTCGAGCAAATGTTCCGCGACCTGCGGATCAACCGGATCTTCGAGGGCTCGACGGAGATCATGCACCTGCTCATCGCCCGTGAGGCGGTCGACGCGCATCTGTCGGTGGCCGGCGACATCATCGACCCGGAGGCGACGACCCAGGCGAAGGCCCGCGCCGCCGCCAAGGCCGGCGGCTTCTACGCCAAGTGGCTGCCGACCCTGGTGGTGGGCACCGGCCATCGTCCCGGCGCGTACGCCGAATTCGGCCGTCTGGCGCCGCACCTGCGCTACGTCGAGCGGTCGGCGCGCAAGCTGGCCAGGTCGATCTTCTACGCCTCCGGGCGGTGGCAGGGGACGCTCGAACGCAAGCAGGGCTTCCTCGGCCGGATGGTCGACATCGGCGCCGAGCTGTTCGCGATGAGCGCGGTGTGCGTCCGGGCCCAGATGGACGCCGCCGAGACCACGCGTGGCTCCACCGC
Organism: uncultured Thermomonosporaceae bacterium; assembly: GCA_937891035.1. GTDB lineage: Bacteria > Actinomycetota > Actinomycetes > Streptosporangiales > Streptosporangiaceae > CALAED01. The sequence continues at coordinate 9,408 of CALAED010000165.1, forward strand.
GATCGAGCTGGCCGACGCGTTCTGCCGCCAGGCGAGGCTGCGCGTCGAGGAGCTGTTCGACCGGCTGTGGCGCAACACCGACGCGCTGGACGTTCAGCTGGCCAAGAAGATGCTGGCCGGCGAGTTCACCTGGCTGGAGGAAGGCGTCATCGACCCGTCCATCCCCGGCCCCTGGATCGCCGCCGCCGAGCCCGGCCCGTCCAAGCGGGACAACGTCCACCGCACCATCAGATGATCGTGCGGGGCTCCCGGGAGCCCCTCCCCCGGGAGCCCCGCATCCGGCCGATCCGCGTACGGCCCGGTCGGGTACGCGCTTAACAGCGCAGGACGGCAGCGAGCGCGGCGAGCACCTCGGCGGGGCGTTCCTCGGTGAGGAAGTGGCCGCGGTTCGGATGCATTACCGCCGGGCCGGACAGGGCGTTCAGCGGCGCCGCGGATGGCGCAGCCGCGCCTCGAGCTCGGCGATCCGCCGCGTGTCGTCCTGGTGCCGCGCGGCGAGCTCGCGCACCCGCCCGTCGAGCTCGGCGACCTGTTGTTCCAGCTCGAGGATCCGCCGGATGGCGGCCAGCGTCATGCCCTCGTCGACGAGTTCGACGACGTACTGGACCCGCGTGATCTCAATGCGCGGGTAGCGGCGTTGACCACCGGCTGAGCGGCTCGGCCGGACCACCTCGTACTGGTCGAGCCGGCGCAGGAAGGCCTGCTGCACCCGCAGCATGGTGGCCACCTGACCGACCGTGTAAAGCGGCGCGTATTCGTCATCGACGGGCAGTGAAGGCATCGCACATCAGTACAGCAGGTGCTGATGGGCGCCGCCACGCGGCGCCCATCACGACAGCCGCGGTCAAGGTCGAGCGTGGAGCCGACGGGATCGGTCAGGCCTTGAGCGCCTTCTTGTCCGCCCGGCGGATCGAGATCTTGCGCGGCTTCGCCGACTCGAGTACCGGGATGCGCACGGACAGCACGCCGTTGGCGTAGTCGGCCTCGATCTTGTCGGGGTCGAGGTGCTCGGACAGGTACACCTGGCGGGTGAAGCTGCCCGTCACGCGCTCGCGCACGAACGGGCGGTCGTCTTCGGCCCGCTCCTCATCGCGGCCGGGCAGCGACGTCTTCAAGTGCGACCGGTACGACCCCTGACGCTCAGCGGCCGGTGAAGCGGGGCTCCCGCTTTTCCAGGAACGCCGTGACGCCTTCGACGGCGTCATCGGTGCCGGCCAGTGCCCGCAGCCGGTCGAGGAGATAGGCGATCTGGTCGTCGAAGGCCAGGCCGTCGACGGCGAAGAACGCCTCGCGCCCCATGCGCAGGCCGATCGGGCTCTTGGCGGCGATGCTCGCGGCCAGCTCGTCGACCCGCGCGTCCAGCCGGTCGCGCGGCACCGCCTCGGTGATCAGGCCCATCTCGACGGCCTCCCGCGCGCTGACGTGCCGGCCCGTGTAGTAGAGCTTGAACGCCTGCTTGGGCGGCACGTTCCGGTTGATGATCGCCATGATCATCATGGGCCACAGCCCCACATTGACCTCGGGTGTGCCCAGCTTGACGTCATCCGCGGCGATCACCAGGTCGCAGCTGACCGCCAGTCCGAGCCCGCCCGCGATGGCATGCCCGGCCAGCCGCGCGATGATCGGCTTCCCCAGCCGGGGAAAGGCGGTGAACAGCCGGTACGCCCCACTGTCCCGGATGAGATCGGTGCCCTTCGTGGAATCCCGCAGTTGCGCGCCGAGGTCGCCGAGATCGGCTCCGGCGCAGAAGGCCTTGTCACCGGCCCCGGTGAGGACGATCACCCGTACCTCGTCGTCGGCCTTGGCGCGGTCGAGCGCGGCGAGAAGTTCCGCCGTCATCTGGTCGTCGAGCGCGTTCCGGGCGGCGGGCCGGTTCAACGTGACGCGCGCCACGTGATCCGCGACGTCGTACGCGATCGTCTCGTACATGCCGCCCATTCTCACGCCGGCCGGCGCCCTTGGCCTTCAGACGCGTTCGATGATGGTGGCGTTCGCCTGGCCGCCGCCCTCGCACATCGTCTGCAGACCGTACCGGCCGCCGGTGCGCTCGAGTTCGTGCACCAGCTTGGTCATCAGCACGCCGCCGGTGGCGCCGAGCGGGTGGCCGAGCGCGATGGCGCCGCCGTTGGGGTTGGTCTTCTCCAGCGACGCGCCCGTGTCGCGCGCCCACGCCAGCGGCACCGGGGCGAACGCCTCGTTCACCTCGAACACGTCGATGTCGCCGATGGACAGGCCGGACCGCCGGAGCGCCTTCTCGGTGGCCGGGATCGGGCCGGTCAGCATGTAGACCGGGTCCGAGCCGCACAGGGCGAGCGTGTTGATGCGGGCCCGCGGCGTGAGACCGTGGGTGCGTACGGCCTCCTCGGAGGCGACGAGCAACGCCGCTGCGCCGATGGAGATCTGCGAGGCGACCGCGGCCGTGATGTCCCAGCCCTCGCGAAGCGGCTTGAGCTCGGCCATCTTCTCCAGCGAGGTGTCCGGGCGGGGGCCCTCGTCCCTGGCGAGCCCGGCCAGCGGGGCGATCTCCCGCTCGAAATGCCCGTTCTCGATCGCGTTGACCGCGCGCCGGTGACTCTCCAGCGCGAACTCCTCGAGGTCCTGGCGCTTGAAGCCCCACTTCTCGGTCATGAGCTGGGCGCCGCGGAACTGCGAGATCTCCTGCGTGCCGTAGCGCTCGGTCCAGCCCGCGCCGAACGGGAAGGGCATGCCCTTCTCGAGGGCCATCGCGACCGACGACCCCATCGGCACCATGGCCATCTGCTCGACTCCCGCGGCGACCACGAGGTCCTGGGTGCCGGACAGCACGGCCTGCGCCGCGAAGTGGATCGACTGCTGCGAAGAACCGCACTGCCGGTCGATGGTGACGCCGGGCACGGTCTCCGGCAGCCCGGCGGACAGCCACGCGGTGCGCGCGATGTCCAGCGACTGCGGGCCGACCTGCATGACGCAGCCCATGATCACGTCTTCCACGGCGGCCGGGTCGACGCCGGTACGGCCGACCAGCTCCTTGAGCACATGCGCACCGAGATCGGCGGGGTGGACGTCTTTCAAGGCACCCTTCTTGGTGCCGACGGGGGTACGGACCGCGCCGACGATGAACGCCTCGGCCA
>CALAED010000166.1 GCA_937891035.1 uncultured Thermomonosporaceae bacterium
CGCGCAAGTGCGGCGGGGCCGGGGTCGCCGCCAGGGCGCGGGTCCACAGGGGCAGGTCACGGGTGGCCCACAGGTGGACGGTGCCGCGTGGCCCGCGCGTCTTGATCAGGCTGCGCTCATGCCACAGCGCGGCGCGCACGTCCGTACGGGTGCCGCCGGCGGTCCGCAGCGCCAGCGACAGCTCGGCGGCGGAAAGCACCTGCGCGTGCACGGCGCCCAGCCGGGCGGCGACGTCGGCGGGCCGGGCATCCGGCGCCGGGGTGAACAACCACTGCCGCTCCAGGCGACGGGCGCACACCTGCTCCCACGACAGCTTCGGTAGCACTCGGCTCATGGCGGAATCATGTCATCCGGCACCGACCCAAACCGCCCGGCACCAGAGCGTGCCGGGCGGTTTTCGCCGGTTTGGGCCTGGAACGCGCTATCCCATCCAGGCGAAGGTGGCCGGGTCGGGGCCGAGCCGGCTGCCCGCGTCGAGCGCGGCGATGGCCGCCACATCCTCGGTGTCGAGTTCGAAGTCGAAGACGTCGATGTTCTCCGCGATGCGGGCCGGCGTCACCGACTTGGGGATCACCACGTTGCCGAGCTGGAGGTGCCAGCGCAGCACCACCTGGGCGGCGGTCTTGCCGTGCTTGGCGGCGATCGGCGCCAGCGCCGCGTCGTCGAGCAGGCCCTTGCCCTGCCCCAGCGGCGCCCACGCCTCGGTGACGATGCCGTGCTCGGCGTGGAAGGCGCGCAGCTCGGCCTGGGAGAGGTACGGGTGCAGCTCAATCTGGTTGACCGCGGGCACCACGTCCCCGGCGTCCATGACCCGGGTGAGGTGTTCAGGCAGGAAGTTGGACACGCCGATCGCCCGGACCCGGCCGTCGGCGTAGAGCCGTCCGAAGGCCCGCCACGTGTCGAGGTAAGTGCCGCGGCCGGGCATCGGCCAATGGATCAGATACAGATCCAGGTAGTCCAGGCCGAGGCGCGCCAGGCTGGCGTCGAAGGCCCGCAGCGTGGAGTCATAGCCCTGGTCGGCGTTCCACAGCTTGGTCGTGATGAACAGCTCTTCGCGCGGCACACCGGCGGCCTTCAGCGCCCGGGCGGTGCCTTCCTCGTTCTCGTAGATCCTGGCGGTGTCGATGCTGCGGTAGCCCGCACGGATCGCGACGGCAACGGCCCGCTCGGCCTCCTCGTCGGAGACCTGGAACACGCCGAAGCCGAGCTGCGGCATCAGGACGTCGTTGTTCAAGGGGAAGTCGGGGATCTTGGTCATGGTCACCTATGTTCCACGAGTGGACGGTCACGCCGTCCACGGTCCTACCCGAAGTGCGCTCCAGGTCAACCAGGCCCGGTAGTCCCCGGGAAATTCTGGTCGGATCTGCTTGACCGACTCGTAGGGGCTTCTGATCATCCGCTGATCGCACGCTGACCGGTGCCTGCCCGGAGGACGACAACGTGCGCCCGACCCCGACCCCGACCGGCGACCGGGTCCGGTCCTCGGGCCGCGCCGCGGCCGGCCCGCACGATACTGAGGCGGCCGCGGGCTGAGTTACGGCCCCAGGTCGGCCCGGGCAGCGGCCGCCACGATCGCGCCGCTTTCCCGGCGGCTGAACACCCCGGCGCGGGTCCAGTCGTCGGCGGTCTGCTCGACGGTCCGGACGAAGCTGCCCTTGCCGGAGAAGGGCGCCGCGGCCCAGACCGCGTCGAGGAAGGTCAGCCCGTCCGCGCGGGCGCGGTTCGGGACGCCGCTGTCGACCGGCCCGAACACGATCCGCGGTTCGACCCGCTTGAAGTAGGCGTGATAGGGGTCGGTGTCGCCGATGTAGAAGGGAACGACCGGGTTGCCGTGCGTGGTGAAGGTCATCGGCGCCGCGGCGGGGGTGATGGCGCGGCCGAGATCGCCGCTCAGGGTGAAGTCCTTGTAGAAGGAGTACTCGCGATACGTGGTGGCGTCGCTCTTGGTG
>CALAED010000167.1 GCA_937891035.1 uncultured Thermomonosporaceae bacterium
CCGCCGGCGTCCTCGCCATCGTCGCCGGTTCCCGTTTCGGTGCCGGCGTCGGAGCGGGTCCGCGCCGGGGGCTCCGCGGCGGACTCCGGCCGATCTCCGCCGGCGGTGCTCAGCAGAGAGGTGGGCGCGGCGTCGTCGGACACCTGCGTCAAGGGCAGGGTGTTGCGTCGCGTCGTGGCGAGGCCGCGGACGACCTGGTCCAGCATGGCCCCCGCCTCGAGCGCGGACAGGCGCGCTTCGGGGTCCTTGCGCAGCAGCCCGTCGATGATGGGGCGCAACGGCCCGGCGTGCACCGGCGGCTCGGGATCTTCGGAGATGACCGCGATGAGCGCGGCCATCGGCTCGGACCGCTCGTACGGCGAGGCGCCGCCCTCCACCATCGCGTACAGCGTGATGCCGAGCGCCCACAGGTCGCTGGCCGGCCCCGCCGTACGGCCGCGGGCCCGTTCCGGCGCGATGTAGGCGGGCGATCCCATGACCAGGCCGGTTTGGGTGAGGGTGACGTCGCCGGCGGCGGTGGCGATGCCGAAGTCGGTGAGCACCACGCGGTCGCCCGGCGCCACGAGCACGTTGCTCGGCTTGACGTCGCGATGCAGCACCCCCGCCTCGTGCGCCGTATGCAACGCTCCCAGCATCTGGCGGGCGATCTGGGCGGCGCGCCGCGGCGGCAGCCGCCCTTTGTCCTTGATGACCTGATCGAGCGACGGCGCCTTGATCAGCTCCATGATGATCCAGGGTCGGCCGCCCTCTTCGACGACGTCGAACACCGTGACCACGCTCGGATGGGCGAGTCGCGCCGCCGTCCTGGCCTCCCGGAAGGTCCGCTTGTGATGGACCTCGCGCTCGTCCTGGCTCATCCCGTGCGGCAGGATGACCTCTTTGACCGCCACGTCGCGGCCGAGCACCTCGTCGTGGGCGTGCCACACCGTACCCATGCCACCGTGACCGACCACGGTCAGCAGGCGGTAGCGTCGCGCCAGCAGCCGACCGTCGCCGCGCTCGGGAGGCTGTGCAGGGTCTCCCCCACCGGTCGAGACGTTCGGCATATACGCGACCTTACCGGCCCAGGACAGTGGACGCTGACCCACGCTCCGGCCTGTCCTGCGATGCGTCCGAAGTGCCCGGATGTTCGTCCAGCGTGGTCGCGAACCCGCCGCGGAAGAAATTCAAAAATCGCGCGGGCGAGATGTCGATCTCGGAGCCGGCTGCGATCTGTCGGTGAGAGACGCCCTACTCAGGCGAGGGCTTGGAGGTCGCGCTCAGCCCTTCCCGTACGCGGTCATGCCGCCGGAGAAATCGTAGGCGATGAAGGTCTCGTCCCCGATGACCCAGGCGTCGTGACCGGGTGAGATGACGAAGACGTCGCCCTCGCCGACCTCGGCCTCGGCTCCGTCGTCCATCCGGACCCGCAAGCGGCCCTGCAGGCAGTACCCGTTGTGGTGGACCTGGCAGCTCGGCGTGCCGGCGAGTGGCCCAATCGACTCCGACCAGCGCCAGCCCGGTTCGAAGGTGGCGATGGCGAACTCCAACCCCGTCATGTTGAGCAGTTCAAGATGCCCGAGCCTAAAGTCGCGGCGCTCGTCCGGCTTGTCGACGGTCTTAACTTCGATCATGAAAACCCCCCGTTCGGCCTATCTCCCGACCGTGTCACCCGGCGAAAGGGGCAAACAAGACAGAGCAGGCAAAAGCGGGGCAAGGCTTCGCCGAAATCGGCGCGCCCTAATCGGGGGACTGCCGAGCCCGGAACGCGGCGACGGCATAGTGCAGCCGGGCGCCGACGAGCAGCTCTTCGTCGGGCGGGCAGTCGAGCAGTGCACGGGCGGCCTCGACGAGTTCATCGTCGTCGCGCGGCACTCCGTCCGCCGCCGCCCTCGCGACGACTTCCACCAGCTCCGTCCGCTTGTACGTGGCGATCGAGCGTTGCCCAGTGGATTCAGCCGGCTCGATCGGTTCAGCGGGCGCGGCCGGCGCGACCGGCGCGGCCGGTTGGGCGGGCACGGGAGGCGCCGCGGGTGCCGGTACGGCGCGTACGGGCGGCGGGACGGGGTCAGCCGGCGCCGAGCGGACGACCGGCATTGAGGGCGCGACCGGCATCGAGGGCGCGGTCGGCGTCGCGCGGGTCTGCGGTGGGGGAGCGGGCGGTGCGGAACGGGCGGGCCGCGCGGAGGCGGCGGGCGTGGCCGGCGGGCCGAAGAGCGGCTGGGACGAGCGGACCGCTGACCGGGTCGGCCCGGCCGGTGCGAGCGGACGTTCGTCTTTGGCCAGCCGCAGCGGCGGACCGCAGCGTGCGGCCAGCACGTCGTACAGGCTGCCACGCATCGGCGCGCCGCCGGCCGCCGGATCGGGGAACCCGATGGCGATCACGCGCGGCGCCAGCCAGAGCAGGTAGAGGGCGGACACGTCCGTCGCGTCCGCCTCGTCCACGATCACCACGTCGAAGGCGTCCCTGATCGGCTCGATCGCGGACGCGACCTCGTCCAGCAGAACCGCCTGGACCGGTGGGCCGCCGCGCAGCCGCCGGGCCCGGGCGGCGATCAGCTCGGCGATGGCGGAGCGTTCCCTCGTCGCCGCCTCCGCCAGCTCCGCCGAATCCCGCGCCTCCATCGTGGCCAGGAAGCCCGCGGCCGCCGACCAGGCCCACGCCGCGGCCCAGTCGTCGAGCCGTCCGGGCCACTCGGCCGCATCAGCTCCGTGGGCGGTTGCGGCCGCTGCCAGCACCGAGCCGACGGTCTCCGGCAGCCGCGACATCAGCTCGTCGCAACGCTCCTGCTCGCGCCGCTCCCGATGAGCGTTCGCAAACGCCACGAGGCAGTACACGTACGTGTCGACGTCCCGGGCCGTGACGGCGGCGATGGCCGCGGTCAGCTCAGGCGGCGGGTCTCCGTCGTCCGCCAGGCGCTTCAGCCGATCCACCACCTCGGTGACTCCCGCCTCGGCGCGGGCCGCCTCGGCGGCGAACCGCAGCGAATCCAGCGCCGCGAGGTAGGCGAGCAGCTCAGGGCCGCTCGCCAAGGACACCGGAACCCGGGCGTCGGCCAGCAGGCCGGCCGTCTCCCTGACCGCGGCGAGCGCGGCCTGCACATGGCTCAGCCGCGCGTACGCGGCGGCTATCTGGTCGACGACGGCGCCCAGCGACGTGCCGGAGAAGCCGACCCCGACCGCCGCCCAGGACTCCGCCAGCCGCCTGCAGGCCATCCGCCCCGCCATCTCGGCGATCACGACGTCGAGCAGCACGGCGGTGTCCGGCACTTCACCGTCGACGCGGGCCAGCACTTCCTCGACATTGTCGAGGCTGCCGACCA
>CALAED010000168.1 GCA_937891035.1 uncultured Thermomonosporaceae bacterium
GCTGAGCGCGGTTTATCACGTGAGCGTGTCCGTGCTTTTTCTCGGCCTGTGCCTGGCCTTTGGCGGAAAGGTCTTCCGTGCGCTGGCCCACAACCGGCTGAACATCATCGAGCAGCGCAGCCCCGTGGCGTTCCGCATCATCTTCTTGCTGCTTGGGGTCTTGGCCAGCGTCTCGCTCGGCATCAACTCGGTGTTCGGTGCGCTGATGGCGGGTTATAGCACGGCCCGTGGCGACGCCGAGCCCGGCCTGGCAGAGGGGGTGGACAGCAGGGCCACTTGGGATGTGCTCAAGCAGTTTCTGTTGGCCTTCTTCGTGCCCGCCTACTTCGCTTTGGTGGGGGTTCAGCTGGATTTGCTGCACCACCTGCCGTTGCTGTTCTTCCTGTGGTTCTTTGCCATGGCGAGCGGCGTGAAGCTGGGCGCCGTTTGGCTGGGTGCGCGGGTGGCCGGCGAAAGCGGCCGAAGCTCGTTGAACCTCGCGGTCGCCCTGAACGCCCGCGGCGGACCCGGAATTGTGCTGGCGACCGTTACGTTCACCGCCGGAATCATCAACGAGGAGTTCTTTACCGTACTCGTCCTCCTGTCGATCCTCACCTCCCAGGTTGCCGGAACCTGGCTCGACCTGGCCTTCGGTGGGCGTAGAGGGCGCGGCGTCGCACGTACCGAGCAGGCGACGGCGCCCGTCCGCACACCTCGCCCGTAAACACCCTCCAGACCGTCGCACCTACCCGCCGATCAAGGTCGTACTTCCTTGCTTGACGTGCTTGAGGAATGTCGCGAAGGCCCGGTGATTGAAGGGAGAGGGTGTCCCCGGTGATCCATCTTGGCTCCGTCGTCACGACCGAGAACGCACGCGCACTGGAGGACGACGATCGGTGACGGTTTACCTCGACGCCAACCTGCTGTTCGCCCCTCCAGGGCGCCGATTCGCGGGGGTCAGGTGAGCAGCCAGCCGCCGTCGACGTTGAGATTGACGCCGTTGACCGACGGGTTGGTGAGCAGGAAGATCACGGCGTCGACGATGTCCTGCATCGTGGCCAGCCGGCCCGTCGGGGTACGCGAGACCACGGCGTCGAGCTGCTTGCCCTTCCAGTAGGGGCTGTCGCCGACGATGCCGGGATGGATCGCGTTGACCCTGATCGGCGCGAGCTCGAGGGCCAGCGTGTTGATCAGGCCCATCACGCCGCCGTTCACGGTCGATACCGTCGTCGAGCCCGGGTAAGGACGGTCCTTGGCGCGGCCGCCGAAAATCACGATCGAGGCGTCCTTGCCGAACCGGGGCCGCAGCGCGTGCACGACCTCGGTGTAGCCGACCAGCTTCTGCGTCACCAACCGGAGGCCGTCGGCGGCGGAGTATTCGGTGACCGTGTTCTGGTCGCGTTCGATGGCCGCGAGCACGAGCCGATCGACGTCCTCGACGTCCTTGAGGACGGGGCCGATCTCGTCCGGACGGGACAGGTCGAAGCCGATGCCGCGGGCGTTGGCGCCGATTTCGCGCGCGACGCTCTCGGCGCGTGCCGGATCCCGGCCGGTCAGCACCACGTTGTCGCCGGCCTTGGCGAAGAAGGCGGCGAGCTCGCGGCCGATCCCGGCCGTGCCACCGACGATGACGACAGTCATGAGAGTCTCTCCTGCAGATAGTCCCAATCACGGGCAAAACGGTAGGAGTGCCGGGACGGCGGCTGCGGCGCCTGCGTCTCCAGCCAGCGCACCGGGCCGTCCCCGGCGTTCGCGAAGGAGTGCACGCAGCCGACGCCCGCCCACGCGGCGTCCCCGGCCTCGAGGCGGTAGGTCTGCCCGTCGAACGTCGCGTCCGTCGCACCTTCGAGGATCAGGTACGTCTCCTCGAGCGGATGATCATGCGGCCCGGCGACCCCGTCGGGCTCGTACTGGACCATGAACATCGTCTGCAGGCGGGCGCCGAGGTCGCTGTCCACCATCATCTTCACGGTGATCCCGCTGTAGACGAGCAGCGCGGTGCGCATGCTCGCCGACACCGCCAGCAGATCTTGTGATTGCTTGCCGGGGTCCATGTTCTCCGGGCTGATGTGGCCGTAGGCGAGCGTGCGCGGGTCCCGTATGTCCGGCGGCGCCGCCTCCGACCGGCGCGGCGCGGGCACGGCGAAGGTGTCGTCGCCGTGCCCGGACCTCGGCTGGGGCGCCAGCATGTCCGCCCAGCGGGCGACCGTGTCGCCCGGGTTGCGCCAGGTGTGCGGAACGCCGGTCGGCACAAGACCGTAGTCGCCCGCGCTCAGCAGGACCGATCCCTCACCGGTGTCGAGCACCGCCGAGCCCTCCAGCAGGTAGAAGCTCTGCTCGAACGAGTGCACGTGCGCGGGCACCGAGCCGCCGGGATCCAGTTCGCAGATGCCGAACCCGGTGTGCACGGCGGCGGGCGTCGTCTCGTCCACGATCGCCGCCCGCCGAAAGCCCGTCCCGGACTGCGCCCAGGCCGCTGCCGGCGCGGCGAACGTACGATCCGCGGCTCTGTTCACCAAATGCCGAGACGTCACGGCCGCCTCTCTTCCTCAGTTGTGGATGATTGCGTGATCGGGATCTGGATCGGGAGCGGGGCCTGGGCGGGCGGATCGGTCACGCGGTGGCGGCCTGCCGCCGCTCGGCCTCGGCGACGAGGTGGTCGCGGGACGCCTCGACCAGGCTCCGCGCCCGGGCCTCGTCGGCCAGCAGCCTGCCGTCGCGCTTGCGGACGACGCCGTCGATGATGACGGTCTCGACGTTGGACACGTCAGCGCCCAGGGTGACCGCCGCGACCGGGTCGATCACCGGGGCCATGTTGAGCGCCCGGCCGTCGATCACGACCACGTCGGCCTGCTTGCCCGGGGTCAGCGAGCCGGTACGGCTCTCAAGACCGGCGACGTGCGCACCGTTGATGGTGGCCATCTCGAGCATCTGCCTGGCGGTGAGCATGGTCTTGGGCGCCGGCTCGTTCTTCTCCCAGTACACCGCGTTGACCCGGGCCCGCTCCGCACCGAACGCGGCGCGTATCTGGGTGAACATGTCGCCCGGCACCGTGGTCACCACGTCGATGGACAGACTGGGCCGCAGACCGTGCTCCAGGGCCTTGAGCACCGGCGGCCAGCCGTGGCCCATCTGCACCTCGACCTGCGGGGCGATGGAGACCGTGTTGCCGGACTCGGCTACCAGCCGCCACTCCTCCTCGCTGAAGTAGCAGCAGTGCACGAACGTCGTGGGCTGGTTGAGCAGGCCCAGGTCGTGCAGCGCCTTGACCATGCCGAACCGGCCGGCCATCCGGCCCATCGCCACGTGCACGGTGATGGGCAGG
>CALAED010000169.1 GCA_937891035.1 uncultured Thermomonosporaceae bacterium
AGCAATGGGGCGTCGCACCCGCGGCCTTCACGCCCGCCGTGGTGCTGACCAACATCGGAGTGGTGATCGGATACCTCTCCTGTGGGTCAGTGGGCGCCCGCATGGGGCGTCGTACCCTGCTCCTGTGGGGGGTGACGGTGTGCGGCGCCGGCACGCTGCTCACCGCCTTCGTGCTCCCGACGCATTCCATCGCCCTCTTGAGCATCATCCGGCTGTTGACCGGGATCGGTTTTGGTGTCGTCCTCCCCACGGCCGTCGCCTTGACGGTCGACCATTTCGCAGCGCGGCGCAAGGAAGTCGTCTCCGCCACGGTCACGCTGGGCCTGGGCTCTGGCATGACTCTCGCCGGTTTCGTCGGCGGCGACCTGATCCAGTGGGTGGGGACCACCGGCGTCTTCTGGGTGGCCGGAGTCCCGCCCCTGATCCTGGCGGCCGCCATGGCGTGGGTGTACCCCACCGACCCATTGGCGGCGACTTCGGCCCACACCGCCAGGCACGAGGCGAAGGTCGGCCGGCTCTTCGACCCCGGGCTGCGGCTGAACACCACGCTGGTGTGGACGTTCTCCTTCCTGGTCTTCATCGCCGCCTACACGCTGACCTCCTGGGTGCCGACGCTGTTGATCGGGTATGGCTTCACCGCTGCGCAAGCCCCGCTCGGCCTGGCCTATGTGTCGCTGGGCGGCGTGATCGGCTGCGCTCTGCTGATTCCGCTCGCGGCACGGATCGGCATCGGCCGGGCCCTGATCTTGATGCCGGCGGTCGGTGTGGTCTGCATGGCCGTGGCGTCGCGGGTGCAGCTCACCGACACCCTGCTGCTGCTCGTCCTCGCGGGAGCCGGCGCCGGCCTCACCGGCGGCCAACTCGGCCAGCTCATCATGTCTGTCACGCTCTACCCGCCGGGAACACGTACCACCGGGGTCGGCTGGTCCTCCGCGCTGGGCCGGGCCGGCTCGATCGTCGGTCCGGGGGTCGCGGGACTGCTGCTCGCCCTCGCGCTTCCCGGACAGGACATCATCCTGCTGGCGACGCTGCCCGTCCTGGTCGCCATCACCTGCGCGTTCGTGCTGTTGCGAAGGCGCGCCGGCGCCGCGCGGCAGCCGGAGCAGGCCGAGCAACCGGTCCCGGCGGGGCAGGGATGACGAGACGTGCCGCTGACCATGGCCGCGGCTTGACGAGGTGGCGATGTGTGTCACAGCGCGCGGGCGGCCCTGTCGATGAGGTCGGCGGACTCGTGGAGAGGGAGCGCGGCGGCGCTCAGGTGTTCGTGGGCCAGCACATGCCGTTCGACGTCTTTGGGGTCTTCCAGGAACAGCCCACCGGTGAGGCTCTGCAGGTGGACCACGGCGAGGCCGGTGGGCTCGGGGAACATGAGGAGAACGAACGGGCCGGTGTGCGCGGCGGGCGCGCCTGCCGCGAAGGGCAGGATGCGCACGGTGACGTTGGGAAGCGTCGCGCCCGCCTCCAGCAATCGCTCCAGCTGCGCCCGCATCACCGCCGGTCCGCCTACCGGTTGACGCAGCACGGTCTCGCTCACGATCGCTTGAAGGTGCAGGGGGTTATCTCGGATCAGCGCCTGCCGGCGCGTCTTGAGTACGGCGATGAGCTGGTCGTGGCCGCCCTTCGCCGCCTGGGGGAGGCCGGCGACCGCGATCGCCCGTGCGTAGTCCTCGGTTTGGAGTAAGCCGGGGATGGCCTGGGATTCGTAGGTCCACAAGGACGCCGCGGCGGCTTCGAGGCCGAGGTAATCGAGATAGGACTCGGCGAGGACGTCGGCGTAGTCTCGCCACCAGCCGCGCTTGCCGGCCTGGCGGGCCAGGTCGGCGAGGGCATAGCGGCGCTTCTCCTCGACTCCGTACTCGGCCAGCAGCTCGCGCAGCTCCTTCGGCCGCACGCCGCGGTGGCCGGTCTCGATGCGACTGATCTTGGACCGGTCGCACTCGAGGATCCGCGCCGCGCCGTCGAGCGAGAACCCCGCGCCCTCGCGGAGCCGGCGCAGCTCCGCGCCGAGCAACCGGCGACGTACGGTCGGCACCTCGATCATGCTCACTCCCATGCGCCAAGCAAATCGGCAACGATGCGTTTCAGTGGGTTGCGAAAGGCGCAGCAATTCGCAATCCGCGCCAACATATTGCCATCGATCAGCGGCGGTTGGCGGCGAAACCGGCGATCGGGCCGGTCAGTGCGGGGGCCCGGGTTGGCCTGTGGGTTAAATCGATGCGAACATATGTTCGTGTCCGGTGTGGCGACGATCCTGCATGCCGATCTCGATGCGTTCTACGCCTCGGTCGAGCAGCGTGACGACGCCAGGCTGCGCGGCCGGCCCGTCATCGTCGGGGGCGGGGTCGTCCTGGCCGCCAGCTACGAGGCCAAGGCATACGGCGTGCGGACGGCGATGGGCGGCGGCCAGGCCCGCCGGTTGTGCCCGCACGCGATCGTCGTGCCGCCCCGGATGTCCGCCTACTCCGCGGCGAGCAAGGCCGTCTTCGAGGTGTTCGAGGCCACGACGCCGCTGGTCGAAGGGTTGTCGATCGACGAGGCCTTCCTCGACGTGGGCGGGCTGCGGCGCATCGCGGGCGCGCCCGCCGACATCGCGCGGCGGCTGCGGCGCACGGTCAGCGAGGAGATCGGGCTGCCCATCACGGTCGGAGTGGCCAGGACCAAGTTCCTCGCCAAGGTGGCCAGCGGGGTGGCCAAGCCCGACGGGCTGCTCGTCGTCCCGCCCGATGACGAGCTCGGGTTCTTGCACCCGCTGCCGGTCGAGCGGCTGTGGGGCGTCGGCGAGGTCACCGCGGCCAAGCTGCGCGACCGCGGCGTCACAACGGTGGGCGAGGTGGCGCGGCTCGACAAGGGCGTGCTGGTGTCGATCCTCGGTCCGGCGGCCGGCCACCACCTGCACGCCCTCGCCCACAACCACGACCCGCGCCCGGTGGACGTGGGCCGCCGGCGCCGCTCGATGGGCGCGCAGCGGGCGCTCGGCCGGCGGCGCAGATCGCGGGCCGATCTCGACGCCTTCCTCATCGCGCTCATCGACAGGGTCACCCGCCGGCTGCGCGCCGCCCGGCGGGTCTGCCGCACCGTCGTGCTTCGGCTGCGCTTCGACGACTACACGCGGGCGACGCGGTCGCACACGATGCCGCAGGCGACCGCGCAGACCCAGCCGATCCTCGCCGCCGCGCGGGCGCTGCTTGCGGCGGCCATGCCGATGATCGAAGAGCGTGGCGTGACGCTCATCGGGGTCGCGGTGAGCAACATCCACGATGACGACGCCGTCCAGCTGGCGCTGCCGTTCGAGCGGCGGTCGGCGGCCGGTGCCCTCGACGCGGCGGTCGACGATGTGCGCGACCGGTTCGGCGGGTCCGCCATCACGAGAGCGGTTCTGCTTGGCCGCGATCCCGGTGTCTCGGTGCCGATGCTGCCGGACTGACCCGACCGAGATCGGCGTCGGGGCCCGGATCGGCGAACGGGCTGGGCACCGTGACGTACGTCGCCGATCGGTCGGCGGCGCGCGCCCAGCGGGCCTTGAGGTTGGCCTTCGCCGGCCACGGCACACCCGCGAGCAGCGCACGCAGCCGCGCAGCCCCCTCGCGCGCGAGCCCCTCCGCGTGCGCGGCCGCATAGCCGGCGAGCTCGTTTTTGACCACACGCCACAGGTCGCGTTCCAGCGCCGGACGCAGATCGGCGACCGCCGCCGCGACCTCGGCGAGGTGGTTGACGAAAAGGCAGTAGACCACACGCTGCCAGCCGCGCTCCGCGTCGTACGTCATCGCCTCGCCCGCCCGGGCCGGCAGGCCGGCAAGGTCCCAGCGCCCGGCCAGCAGCTTCGTCCCTTCGAGGTCGCGGAAGATCGCCTGCACCGGCAGGCCCGTGTCGTCCACCCTGATCAAAACGTTCTGCAGGTGCGGTTCGAGTACCACGCCGTACGCGAGGTAGGCGTGCAGCACCGGCGGCACGAGCGCGCGCACGTAGGCGGTCCACCAGGCGAGCGGCGAGCGATCCGCCAGCAGCCGGGGGAGTGGCGAGCCGTACGGGTCGGCGAGCGCCCCGGCCAGCAGCGGCGTGCCGGGCCGGCCGCGTACGCCCGTCCGCACGATCACCCCGAGGCCCTCGTGCAGGCGGCGATCGGCGAGGATGACGCTCCGGTAGGCGGGCTCGGTCAGCAGCGCGCACCCGTACGCCTCGCCGAGAGCCGCGAACACGGGCGCGAGCAGCCGGGACAGCTCGACCGCGCCGATCAGCTCGTACCACGCGTTCTTCCGTACGCAGTTGGTGATCCGCACGTCCAGCGAGAACTTGCAGAACAGGTCGGCGCCCGGAACGTAGACGGTACGCACCGAGGATGTCGGTACGGCGAGTGGGCCGTGCGCGCCGAGGTCGCGTACCGCGCCCGACTCCATCGCGGCCCGCAGCACCGGCCGGCCCGCCAGCAGGGACAGCTGCCACGGATGGACGGGCAGCGCGCGAAAGCCGTCCGGCACGGGCGGGCCGGGCAGCGGGAAGTCGCCCGCGCCGGTGATCAGATCGGCGCGGACCGCGAGCCAGCGCAGCGGAAAGCGCGCCCTCGTCTCCGGTGCGTAGCGCAACCAGTCGTCCGGATCGGCCGGGTCGCCGGTCCGCGCCTTGGGCGCCGGGTGAAACCGGTGCCCGGCCACCAGCGCCTGTTCCGACGCCATGTACGCGTCGTCATCGTCATCGTCATCGCCATTGCCACCGCCGTTGCCATCGGCAGCGGCGGCGTCGTCATGAGCGTCAGCGGTGTCGGCGCGGGCGGCGAAGATGGCGGCGAGCGCCGCCCTGCTGGCGCTCACCTGGCCGGTGAACTGCGGATTCGCCCGGCCGGTTGCCAGCTCGAGCTCTCCGGCGACGAGGTCGGCGAGCCGGTTCCACGGGGTGGCCAGCCAGGCCCCCGTGCGCAGTTCCTCGATCGGCGGCGTCAACCGGTAGACCGGCCCGTACGGCGGCCTGGCCAGCCGCGCCCGCAGCGCGATCCCGACCCGCGGCAGCCGCAGGGTCACCCGGCCGTCCGCCGGCCAGATCTGCTGTTCGGGCGCGCAGATCTCGCGGACGAGGCAGTTGAGCAAAGCGATGGACGTGGCTTCGTCGGCGGCGGCCTCGGCGTCGGCTGCCACTGTGGCCGCGGCGTGGGCGGCGCTCGCCGGGCGACGGCCGCGGGCGGGGTTGGTCAGGAGCACCGATCTTCCCTCAGGTAGTTGGGCCCGGGAGGGCCGTAGTGCTTGTTGATGTCCTGGGCTCCGGTACGCGCCTTGTCGACGAGCGTTCCGGCGGTGACCATAGCCTTCGTCGGCAGCCGGTCGGCCTCGAGGGTGCGCGCCCGCAGGAAGGGCTGATCGTGTTCGTCGATGGCCTCGGCGAGCCTGGCCCTGATGAGCGCGAGCCCGGCGGGCAGCGGCAGCAGGCCCCGTTCGGCCAGCCCGAACGCGATAGCTCCCGCGCACAGGTGCAGGGTGATGGTGACGAACACCCGGGCGAGCGCCTCGCGGTCGGTGCTGAGCATGCGCCGGTCATGTACGTCGACGGGCCCGAGACCGGCCTTGGCCAGCGCGTCCGGATCGAGCAGCGCGCCATCGTTGTCCTTGATGAGGAGCGCAAGCCGCCCGCCATCGCCACCAGAGGACACCACCGACACATTCTGCTGATGGGCCTCGAGCGCGATGCCGTACCCGAACAGCGCCACGTGCCAGCCGAACAGCACCCGCAGATAGGCGTCGAAGAAGTGGGCGATGTCGCCGGTGAGCTCCTCGATGACGTACCTTCCGCCCGCCCCGAGGGCGAGCAGGGCGGCCACCGGCACGGCGCCGGTCGCGGCCGCCGCCGGCAGCCGCCGGATCAGGTAGCCGAGCAGCGGGTCGGCGGCATGGCCGTAGGTCTGCTCGTCGGCCAGCATCACCGGCGGGCCGCCCGGCGAGCGGGTCTGGATCTCGGCGAGCAGCCGCTGGACCAGCGCCCCGTCGGGCAGCGTGCCCGGCGCGATCGTGCGCCGGTTGCGCCGGCCCAGCGTGCTGGTGGACAGCGGCACCTTGAGGTGGGTGGTCGCGTCGGCGGTGACCACGACCGTACGCATCGACAGCGTCGGGCTCACCTCCAGGTACGGTTTCGGCGCGATCTTGACGTCGGCCGCCGCGTCGGCGGCGGCATCGGCGAGCGTGGTCGCGGTGATGGGATGGACGGGGAACAGGTCGCGGCCGGACACGGCCGCCGCAGGCAGGCCTACGTCGGCCGGCGCCGGCCACCAGCCCGGCCGGGACCCGGCGGCGGTGACCCGGTCGCGGCCCACCGCCGCCCAGCGCAGCCGGAACGCCGGAGCGAACTCCGGGGCGTATGCGCGCTGCTCCCGCTCGCTGAGCCCGAGCCGGCAGCGGGCGGTCGGATAGACCGGGTGGTCGAGGTAGGCGCCGAGCACATCGTGGTAGGTCGGCGACCGCTCAAGCCGCCGGATCACCTCGTCGCGGTGTGCGGCGTGCAGGCGCATGGTCGCCAGCGTCTCGTGACACTCGCGGACGAACACGGCCACATCGTCGCCGGGGCTCGCGACGTGGCGCAGCGCGGCGATGACCTCGGCCAGTCGCGGCTCCTCGTCTGGGGCGACGCGGTGATCGGCCAGGAACCCGTCGTGGCACAGCCGGACCGACCGCCCGCCGGGCAGCCGAAGCGTCGCCGCCGCGGCGGCGGGCCGGCAGACGTATCGGCCCATCGCCCCGTAATCCTCCCTGAGCAGCGCGTCCAGCACCCGCCTTGCGAGATATCCCTCGGGATCGCCGGTCACGTGATCACCGGTCACGTGATGGCCCAGACGTGCTCGGCGCGGAACCGGGCGATGGCGGCCGCCACGGCGGCCGGGTGCGGGCCGATCGCCGTGATCGTGCCGAGGTAGTCACGGTTGGTGTGGGTCAGCGCGATGGTGCTGCCGAGCGGCCGCTGCGTCCGGTAGGTGACCAGGACGCCGTCCCTGTTGAGTTCGCCCGGCTCCGGGGCGGCGACGAGCGTCCCGGACCGGTCGGCCAGCACGTACTCCGCGATCGCGTGACACGCTCGATCGGCGGCCGGGGGGACCGCCGCGCCGGACGCGGACGTTGACATGGACGTTGACATGGACGCTGACGTGGACGGGGCGCCGCCGCCGAGCGTCAGCGCGGTCAGCGGCTCGCCGAGGTGGATGCGGAGCACGTCGTCGAACAACGGGACGTTCAGCAGGTCGGCGAGCAGGAAGTCGCAGTGGTCGCCGATGTTCCGATAGTTGACCTCGATCAGCCTGGCCCTGCCCTCGTGCACGACGAACTCGGTGTGGCTGGCGCCGAAGCCGACGCCGAGGGCGCGCAGCTGGTCCAGGACCTGCGAGACCACGTCGCCGTCCGGCGGAAGCGGCACCCATTCGAGCCGCTCTTCGACGAAGTACGGCGGCGGCGACAGTGTCGTCCGGAACGAGCCGAGCACCCGCAGCTCCCGCCCGTCGCCGATGGTCTCCAGGGTG
>CALAED010000170.1 GCA_937891035.1 uncultured Thermomonosporaceae bacterium
CTCCTGCTCGGCCGTACGGCGCATGAAGAACCGTCGCCCGCCCCGCCACGCCGGCGTGCCGATGTGCCCGGCCCCGAGCAGCTCCTTGATTCGCCCGCGCAGCCGCGGCCCACCGGGCAACGCGTCGGCCGTCCGCTTGAACAGGTCGTCCTGGGCGGCCATCCAGCGCTTGGTCTCGTCGCCGTCAGGGTCTTCCAACCACCGGTACGGATCGGGCACCTCATGACCGTGTAGCCGGTCGGTGACGTTCTGGCGCGGTGCTGGCGGATACGCGGGTCGGCTCATGAATCGCACCCTAAGGCTTGGTGCGATCGTCTCGTCAGGGCGAACGGCACTGTACGCCCAGCGGTGAAAACACGGCAAAGTCGCGGGGTGGCCCGACCGCCCACGGCCGTGTTTCTGCTGGGCTGAACCCCTGGCCGGGGAGGGCCGTCGGCCCGTCTGTCGACCCAGGCCACACGATCGCATCTCATAGGGGGTTTCTCGACCGTGAACAGCACAAGCAGGAAGATGGCGGCGTCCGTGCTCGGGGCGCTGGGTGCGCCGGTGTTCCTCGCCTCGGCGGCGACGGCCGCCCAGCCACCGGCGTCGTCCGAGCCGCCGGCCCCGGCGGCCGCGGACGTCAAGCTCGCCTACGCCGAACCTCGGGTCGCGGCGGACAGCGAACGCCTGGTCTGGCGGTGGACGCTGACGAACGCCGGATCAGGGCCCGCCGGAGGCGTCGTCCTCGTCCACCGCCTCAAGCCGCCGCTCAAGATCTCGCGCTTGGCCAAGGAGTGCCAGGCCATCGCGGGCGGCATCTCGTGCTCGTACGGGACGATCAAGGCCGGCCAGCGCAGGGCGGGCTCGCTGGAGGCCGAGATGGCACACGACGTGTCCAGCACCGTGGAGATCGACGGCCGGATGACCTGGCAGCAGGGGACCGTCGGGTCGGCCGACTCGGACACCGACGTCGCGCCGGCCGAGCCGCCGTCCGCGGGCACGCCGGCGGGATCCCGCGGTGCCGCGCCGGCCCAGCCCAAGACCCCGGCGGGCGGCCGGGCCCCCGCGCAGCCCGAGTCGGCGCCCGCACAGCCGGGCCAGGTCCCCGAGCGAGCGGGCCAGGCCCCCGCACAGCCGGACGAGGCGTAGACCAAGCCGGGAAAGGCACAGGGCTCCGGTACGGCGGCCGGTGCGGATGCCGCGTTGAACCTGACGGGTACCGGGGTATATGCCTGAATCGGGCGAGCGCCCGGCGAGGGTGCCGCACGGGCCGGCCACGGCCGGCGCGGCATCCATCGCCGGGCGTTCTTATGGGGTAGCGGAGAAGGCATACCAGCAGCCACACTGTTCTCAGCTTCGGATTCGCCCTTGAGGAGGTCCTCGTGGCGGGTGCGCTGGCGCTGATGGTGGCGCCGACCGGTCCGCGACAACGTCGCGAACCGGTCCGCGTGTGCGTGGAGGCCGTCTGATGCGACAGGTCCTTCTCCTCAACGCGACGTACGAGCCCCTCACGACGCTGCCCTTGCGGCGGGCGATCTGTCTCGTGCTTCGGGAGAAGGCCGAGATCGTGCACCACGACACGACCGGGGCCTGCCTGCGGTCGGCGACGATGTCGATCGAGGTGCCTTCGGTGATCCGGCTACGGCGCTACGTGCGGATCCCCTTCCGCAGCCGGGTTCCCCTCACGCGGGCGGCGCTCATGCGGCGCGACAACTTCCGGTGCGCCTACTGCGGCAGCAGGGCGGAGACGATCGACCACGTCGTCCCGCGCAGCCGTGGCGGCAAGCACATCTGGGAAAACTGCGTCGCCTCCTGCATGCCCTGTAACCATCGCAAGGCCGATCGACTCTTGGAGGAACTGGGCTGGACGCTCCGCGTCACCCCAGTAGTGCCACGCGGCGCTCACTGGCGGCTCATCGGGGCGATCCACGATGGGGACCCGCTGTGGGCGCCGTACGTAGCCGAACCAGCCGCCTGACCCGGACGGCCGGCGAGCAAGCCGCGCGCATCGCCGCCGCGCCGGTTAGTCTATTGACGTGCCACGCTACGAGTACCGCTGCCGCGCCTGCGGGGACACCTTCGAGATGTCCCGTCCGATGAGCGAGTCGTCCGCGCCTGCGGCTTGCCCGGCCGGACACGACGACACCGTCAAGCTGCTGTCGACCGTCGCGGTCACCGGCACGGCCGCGGGCGGGTCCGCGTCCGCCCCCGCGTCGCGTCCCGTCGGCGGCGGCTGCTGCGGAGGCGCCTGCGGCTGCGGCGGTTAGCCCGGGGCCGGGTGACCGTCACCGGCAGCCCGGCTGTCGCCAGGCAACGCGCTGGTAAAGCCGGCGTGGCCGCCGTCCGGATTCGGCAATGTCTCCGCCATGGTTCGGTATTGACACGCCCGGTGGAGGTGAGATCTTCTCGCGTCCATGACCGAGCCACCTTCCCGCCCCATTCACCCCTACAGATGGTTCATCCGGCGCATCGCGGTCGTCGGCGCCGCGCTGACCGCCACCATCTCCCTGTCGGCCGGCTCCGCGGCCGCGAGCGGCGGTAGCTCCTCCCGAGACATCCGGCTCAACCACCTTCAGGTCATCGGGAGCCACAACAGCTACCACATCGAGCCGAACGAGGCCGAGTTCGGCTTGATCTCTCTGGTCGCCGGGGCCACCGCGGCGGGCGCCCTGCAGTACACCCACCCGCCGCTGGACGAGCAGTTCGACGACGAGCACGTACGGCAGATCGAACTCGACGTCTACGCCGACCCCGAGGGCGGCCGGTACGCGACGCCGCTGATCCGCCGGTTCACCGGTCAGTCGGCCGAGTTCGACCCGGACATGAAGGCGCCCGGCACCAAGGTGCTCCACATCAGCGACATCGACTACCGCAGCAACTGCGTCAGCTTCGTGGCCTGCCTGAAGACGGTTCGGACCTGGTCACACCGGCATCCGCGGCATGTCCCCGTCGCGATCCTCGTGGAGTTCAAGGACACCCTCGACGTGCCGATTCCGGGGGTGCCGCTGGTGCCGCCGCTGCCCTGGACCAGGGACCGCATGCTCGACCTGGAAAAGGAGATTCGCTCGGTCTTCCCGCGCCGCGAGCTGATCACGCCGGATCACGTGCGCCGTCCGGGCCAGACCCTGGAACGATCGGTGCTGCGCCATGGCTGGCCCACGCTGGCCGCATCCAGAGGCAAGGTCATGTTCCTGATGGACAACGACGGCGCTTACCGGGACCGCTACATCGAGGGCAACCCGAGCCTCCAGGGCCGGGTCCTGTTCACCAACTCCACGCCCGGCCGCCCGGACGCCGCCTTCGTCAAGCGAAACGATCCCGTCGCCTCAGCCGTCGACATCCGGGCCTTGGTCGAACAGGGGTACGTGGTAAGAACCAGGGCGGACGCGGACACCGTACAGGCGCGCAGCGGCGACACCACCGCCCGCGACGCCGCATTGGCCGGCGGCGCGCAGTGGGTCAGCACCGACTACCCGGTGCCCGGCATCGCGAGCCGGTTCGGCACCGACTACTTCGCGGCACTCCCAGGTCTCGCCGCCGCCCGCTGCAACCCGGTCACCGCCCCGCCCCGCTGCCGTATCCCATCGCCGTGATCTTCGTCCTTAGCCGCATGATCATACGGTGGTCCTCCATCGGGCCTGGCCAAGCCGGGGAACCACCGCATGATCACCGGGCCGCCGGCCGCCCCGCCGGGCGGCGCCGCTCGCGTTGGCGAGTCAGGTGGTGAGCTGGGAGATGTCGCGGGCCGCGCCGGTGGAGGCTGAGGTGGCCATGGCGGCATAGGCCTGCAGGGCGGCGCTCACCGGGCGCTTGCGGTCGCGGGGCCGGTAGCCGCCGAGTTCGGCGACCAGCGCGTCGGCGCGGGCGCGCAGCCGGTCCTCGGGTACGTCAAGGTCCACCGAGCGCCGCGGGATGTCGATGACGATGCGGTCGCCGTCCTCGACGAGCGCCAGCCGGCCGCCGGCGGCCGCCTCCGGCGAGGCATGCCCGATCGACAGCCCGCTGGTGCCGCCGGAAAAGCGCCCGTCGGTGATGAGGGCGCACACCTTGCCGAGCCCGCGGCCCTTGAGGAAGCTCGTCGGGTAGAGCATCTCCTGCATACCGGGGCCGCCCTTGGGGCCCTCGTACCGGATCACGACAACATCGCCAGGCGACACCTTGCCGGCCAAGATGCCGTCGACCGCGTCCTCCTGGCTTTCGAACACGACAGCGGGGCCGCTGAACGTCCACAGCTCCTCATCGACGCCGGCGGTCTTCACGATCGCGCCGTCGGGAGCGATGTTGCCGTAGAGCACGGCGAGCCCGCCGTCGCGCGTGTAGGCGTGCTCGGCGGCGCGGATGCAGCCCTGCTCGCGGTCGAGGTCGAGAGAGTCCCAGCGGGCATGCTGGCTGTAGGGCTCGGTGGTGCGCACCCCGCCGGGCCCGGCGTGGAAGAGCTCGACGGCCTCGGGGCTGGCGCTGCCGGACCGGATGTCGTAGGTCGCCAGGAACTCACCGAGCGACTCGCTGTGCACGGTACGCACGCCGTGGTTGAGCAGCCCGGCCCGGTCGAGCTCACCCAAGATCGCCGGGATGCCGCCGGCCCGATGGACGTCCTCGACGTGGTATTTGGCGGTCGACGGCGCCACCTTGCACAGGCACGGCACCCGCCGGGACAGCTCGTCGATCTCCTTGAGCCCGAAGTCGACGTGGGCCTCGCGCGCGGCGGCCAGCAGATGCAAGATCGTGTTGGTCGAGCCGCCCATCGCCACGTCGAGCGCCATGGCGTTCTCGAACGCGTCCCGGGTGGCGATGCTCAGCGGCAGCACGGACTCGTCGTCGCCGGAGTAGTAGCGCTCGGCCAGCTCAACGACCTGCCGCCCCGCGTCGGCGAACAGCTTCTTGCGCGCCACGTGCGTGGCCAGCGTGGTGCCGTTGCCCGGCAGCGCGAGCCCGATCGCCTCGGTCAGGCAGTTCATCGAGTTCGCGGTGAACATGCCCGAGCACGACCCGCAGGTCGGGCAGGCGTTCTCTTCCATCTCGGCGAGCCGTTCGTCCGACACCGACTCGTCGGCCGAGGCGATCATCGGATCGATGAGGTCGAGCTTGGTGACGCCATCGACGGGCTTGCCGGCCTCCATGGGGCCGCCGGAGACGAACACCGTCGGGATGTTCAGCCGCAGCGCGGCGATGAGCATGCCGGGCGTGATCTTGTCGCAGTTGGAGACGCAGACGAGGGCGTCGGCGCAGTGCGCGTTGACCATGTACTCGACGGCGTCGGCGATGTGTTCTCGGCTGGGCAGCGAGTAGAGCATGCCGCCGTGCCCCATCGCGATGCCGTCGTCGACGGCGATCGTGTTGAACTCGCGCGGCACCCCGCCCGCCTGCTTGACCGCGTCGGCCACGACCTGGCCCACCTCGCGCAGATGTACGTGCCCGGGCACGAACTGGGTGAAGCTGTTGGCGACCGCGACGATCGGCTTGCCGAAGTCCGCGCGGTCGACCCCGGTGGCCCGCAGCAGCGCGCGGGCTCCCGCCATGTTCCTGCCGTGCGTGACCGTACGTGACCTGAGCGCGGGCATCGCGTCCTCCCAACGTTGACGCCGTGCTCCCGATCGTACGACCATCACGGCACGCGTGAGACGCCCGTCCCAGTAAATGGACGATATGAGATCAAGAAAGGCCTACGGGCGCCCTCGACTGTCCGGTCGGTCGGCGCGACCGGGCGATCGGAGAGGGGCACCGCGTCGGCGGGATCAGCGCGGGCCGGCCTCCTCGACGGACGTGCGCCGGTTGGGTCGCTTGCCGTACACCGGCGGCAGCAGCCGCTCGGCGACCTGGGCGATGCGCTCGACGTCGGTGTTGTTGAGGATCTTGGGTCGGCGGCGCAGGTAGGTGCGGGCGCGGCCGCCGGAGTAGACGTCGACGTCGCGTACCCGCAGGACCTTCCAGGAGATGGCCGGACCGTAGATGGCGACCGAGGCCTGCACCGGGACCTTGTAGCCGAGCTGCGCGCTGATCACCCTGCTGGCCTGGTCGGACTCCCAGCGCGCCTGATCCAGCTGGTCGTTCATGTCCTTGGGGCCGTGGTAGAGCTTCTTGTGCGACATCGCCCGGACCGGCAGTCGTTTGTCCCAGTTCACCGAGTCGATGGCGTAGATGCCGGTGGGACCGACCACGAAGTGGTCGATCTTGCCGTCGCTGAACCCCTCGTCGTCCTTGGGCACCGCGCGAGCGTGCAGGACGCGCCAGCCGTGCTTTTTCTCCAGCCCGCGCAACTGGCGTTCCGTCCGGCGTTCCACCGCCGAGGCCTTCTGCCACGCTTCGACGCTGGACCCCAGCCGGGCCGTCCGGACGGTGTCGACGATCACCAAGATGATCGCGACGGTGACGCCGACCCGCAGGTCGATGAAGATGGCGAGCAGCACGCCGATGACGAAGGCGACGATCCCTCGCGTCGCCCACTTGCGCACCTGCGGATTACTCACCAGCTCGCCGTAGGTCGGCCTGCGCGGGCGGCTGAACGGGCTCTCCGGGGGCTGCTCGCGCGAGGACTGTCCCGTTCCCCGCTCCGAGATCGCCATTGCTAACACTCCGTGATTTTGTGGAAATAGCGAGTGATCTTATCGCGCAGCGTAACCAGCTTTTTCCGCCCGCGCCAAGTGATGACCTGTCGACACTATTGTCTCCGGGTCTGGGTGATTTGTATCTTCTGTCGTTGGGTATGGTTACTTTCCACCCTCTCCCACGCGTACAGCGTTTGATTTCGTCATACCCCTGCCCTCGAACCACGATGCCGATGCGGCATTGTTTTGTATGTGACCGATCAGGAGCTGGCCGCGACGGCGCAGGCCAACGGGGTGGCGACCGAGTATCGAGACTGGCACGGGCGGCGCGTCCCCGTGCCGAGGGACACGCTCGTCGCCGTCCTGGACGCGCTGGGCGTGGCGGGCGGCGGTGGCGGCGCGCCCGGCTCCCCGGCGCCGCCCCATGCGACGGACGTCGCCCGGGGGAGCCAAGTGCTCGCCATCCCGCGCAGCTGGGGGTTCATGGTTCAGCTGTACTCCGTGCGATCGGCCGCCTCGTGGGGCCACGGAGATCTGCACGACTTGGCCGATCTCGCGGCGTGGAGCGGCAGCGCGCTGGGTGCCGGGTTCATTTTGATCAATCCGTTGCACGCCGGTGAGCCGATCGAGCCGATCCGGCCATCGCCGTACCTGCCGTCGAGCCGCAGGTTCGTCAGCCCGCTCTACCTACGGGTCGAGGACGTTCCCGGCTACGCGACGCTGTCACCGGAGGATCGGGCGCGCATCGCGGAGCTCGCCGCGCCGCTGCGGGCCCGCAACCGCACTCTCGATCCGCTCGACCGCGACGCGGTATGGGCGGCCAAGCGCGCGGCCCTCGAGCTGATCTACCGGCGCCGGCCGCCGGTCCGAGCGGCCGCCGCCGGAGCCGCCGCCGGAGCCGCCGCCGGAGCCGCCGCCGCTGGGCAGACCGCCGCTGGGCAGACCGGCGCTGGACAGGC
>CALAED010000171.1 GCA_937891035.1 uncultured Thermomonosporaceae bacterium
TGGTTGAATTCGCCCTCGATCGTCCCTGAGCTCAGTGGGCTGGCGGAGGGCACACACTCGCACACGGGGCCTGGAGCGTTGCGAGGAAGAAGATAAGAACGAGAGCAACGATGGCCCCCAAGATCGTGAAGCCGGATCCCAACATGGCCGAGGCGATCACTCCAACCCTGCGGATGGGTCCATGACCCATGCTGTGCGCCAAGTTGATCCGATCCGTTGTGACTCAGGCTCCCCCGGCGGGGCGGCTAACGAACGTTTAACGCCGACGCCGGTCGAATGGGCGCTGCCGCGGGCACTGGGCCCGCGGCACGGAGGTGGAATCACATGCGAATCCGCAGCATGGCCGTTGTCGTGGCCGTCCCGGTCGTGTTCGGGCTGGCGGCGTGCGGGGGCAAGGCCGGGGACGACGGCATCGCGAGCGCGGTCGGGGGAACGGCCAAACAGTCGGCGTCGGCGTCGCCGAGCCAGACGCTGAATCCCCAGGACGCGGCACTCAAATTCGCGCAGTGCATGCGCCAGAACGGGGTCGATATACCGGATCCGAGCGCTGACGGCCGTTTCCAGATCAGGGCCAAGCCCGGCAATCAAGCAAAGGTGCAGGCGGCGATGAAGAAATGTCAGCACTTCATGAAGGCCGGCGGACGGCTCGGAAATCCCGACGACCCGAAGGTGCGCGACCGGATGCTCAAGTTCGCCCAGTGCATGCGCCAGCACGGCATCGACGTTCCCGATCCGCGACCGGGCCAAGGAATCCAGCTGAGGGTGAACAGGGGATCGGAGGCGAAGTTCCGCGCCGCTCAGGAGGCCTGCCGGCAGTACGCCCCCGGCGGCGGCGACAAGGGGACGACCTCAGTAGGCGGCGGCAAATGAGCGCGCCAAGCGACTTTCGGGAGGTTTCCGCCCGGGACGTCGGCGGCGCCGGATCGGAGCACGCGGCGCCCGCCGGGCGGCTTCGTGGCCGGCGCGGTTACCTCGTGACGGCGGGGGCGTTGGCCGTGGCCGTCGGCGGGGGCGGTACGGCCGCCGCGTTCGTCATGAACGACCAAGGCGAGCCGGCCAAGCCCGCGTCGGCGCTGCCGAACGCGACCGCGACGATCACCCGCGGAGACGTCGTCGACACCGAATCGGTCGACGGCAACCTGACCTATGCCGACGAACGTACGATCTCGGCCGGGGCGACCGGGACGGTCACCTGGGCGCCCGAAGAGGGAACCAGGATCACGCGCGGCAAGCCGCTGCTCAAGGTGGACGGCAAGCCGGTCACCCTCATGTACGGCTCGCTGCCGTTCTACCGTTCGTTGCGCCAGGGCGTCGACGACGGGACGGACGTCGAGCAGCTGGAGCGCAACCTCAGGGCGCTCGGCTATGGCGACGACATGACCGTCGACGAATCCTTCACCGCCGCCACCGCCGAGGCGGTCAAGGACTGGCAGGACGACATGGGGCTGCCTGAGACAGGGGCCGTCGACGCGAGCCAGGTGGTCTGCCAGCCGGGAGCCGTACGGGTCAGCGCCGTCAAGGCGACCCTGGGCAG
This sequence comes from uncultured Thermomonosporaceae bacterium, assembly GCA_937891035.1. Taxonomy (GTDB): domain Bacteria; phylum Actinomycetota; class Actinomycetes; order Streptosporangiales; family Streptosporangiaceae; genus CALAED01. The sequence goes on from CALAED010000171.1 coordinate 1,535, forward strand.
TCGCGTCGGGCCCGGGGGAGCGGCGCTGACCGTGACCGGCACCGAGCGGATCGTGCACGTCGACCTCGACGCCACCAAGCAGACCATCGCGAAAGAGGGGGCCGCCGTCACCGTCGAGTTGCCCGATGGGAATCGGGTCAAGGGCCGCATCACCGAGGTCGGAACGGTCGCCAAGGCGAGCAATACCGACAACCAGGACCCCGGCGACGACTCCTACACCGTCGGCGTGGACATCAAGGTGTCGGGCAAGGGCATCGGGCGGCTCGACCAGGCGCCCGTCACCGTCGAGATGGAAAGCGAGCGCAGCGAGAACGTACTGTCGGTGCCCATCGAGGCGCTGCTGGGCCTGCGCGAGGGCGGCTTCGGCGTCGAGGTCGTCGAGGGCGGCACCAGCCGGATCGTACCGATCGAGCTCGGTACGTACGGCGGCGGTCGCGTGGAGGTCACCGGCTCCGGCCTGCGCGAGGGCATGAAGGTCGGGGTGGCGGGCCAATGAGGACAGTGCCGCGGGCGGGCGGCGGTGAGCGACCATGAACATCGTCGAGCTGTCGGGCGTGACCAAGGTCTACCCGGGAAACGTGCGGGCCCTGCGCGGCGTGGACCTGGTGATCGATGCGGGCGAGCTGACGGCCATCGTCGGCCCCTCGGGGTCGGGCAAATCCACCCTGCTGCACCTGATCGGCACGCTCGACCGGCCGTCGACGGGCACCGTGCGGATCGCCGGCCACGACGTCGCCCGGCTGTCGGACCGCGAGCTGTCGGCGCTGCGCGCCCGCCACGTCGGCTTCGTCTTCCAGCAGTTCCATCTCGCCGAGGGGGTCACCGCTCTCGACAACGTCGCGGACGGGCTGCTCTACGCCGGGTGCACCCTGCGAGCACGACGAGAACGGGCCCGCGCCGCCCTGGAGCGGGTCGGCCTGGGCCATCGCGTCGGGCACCGGCCGAGCCGGCTGTCCGGCGGCGAGCAACAACGCGTCGCGGTGGCGCGAGCCGTGGTCGGGGAGCCGGATCTGCTGCTCGCCGACGAGCCGACCGGCAACCTCGACTCCAGTGCCGGGGCGGAGGTGCTCGGCGTGCTGCGCGACCTGCACGCACTGGGCACGACCATCGCGATCATCACCCACGACCTGGAGATCGCGCAGTGGGCGCCCCGCCGGGTGCGCGTCCGCGACGGCCTGATCGTCGCCGACGGCGGCTCGGGCAATGGACGCCACCTGACCGCCTCGCTGCGGGGAGGCCCCGATGAGTGAGCCGCTGACGCGGGGCGAAGGGCATGGCGCCGCGCGCCGGACTGAGCGAGGAACGAGCGAGGGAAGCGCGTGGCTGGGGCGCGCCGGGGCTGAGCGGGAGGCAGAGGCACAGTGAGCGAAACGACGAGCCGCGTGCGCGGGAGCGGGCGGCGTCTCATTCCGGCCCGGCTCGGCCCGCGGGACGTGTTCCGCGTGGGCCTGTCCGGGCTGCGGGCCCGGCCGACGCGCGTGGTGCTGTCGGCGCTGGGCATCGCGATCGGGATCGCCACGATGGTCGCGGTCATCGGCATCTCCTCCTCCAGCAAGGAGCAACTGCTGCGGCAGATCGACGAGTTGGGCACCAACATGCTGACCGCCGGTCCCGGCCGGACGTTTCTCGGCGAGGACGCGAAGTTGCCGGAGAACGCGGTCGAGATGGTCAAACGCATCGGTCCGGTCGGCAACGCGGGGGCGACCGGAACGATCGACGCGACGATCCGGCGGACGAATCTGATTCCCAAGGAGGTGACCGGCGGGCTCGCCGTCCAGGCCGCATCGACCGACCTGCTGAAGACGCTCGACGGCACGCTTCGTACCGGCACATGGTTGAACGCCGGCACCGAACGGTATCCGGGCGTCGTGCTCGGATCGGAGGCGGCCAAGCGGCTCGGCATCACCCACGTCGGCGAGCAGGCCTGGCTCGGAAACCGGTGGTTCACCGTCATCGGGATCTTGAACTCCCTGCCGCTGGCTCCCGAGATCGACCGTTCGGCGCTGGTCGGCTGGGAAGCGGCGCGGCGCTATCTCGGTTTCGACGGCCATCCGACGACGATCTACGAACGGTCGACGAACGCCTCGGTGGAGGCCGTGGCCGCGGTGCTGCCTCGCACGATCAATCCGGAGAACCCGAACGAGGTGGACGTGAGCCGGCCGTCGGACGCCCTGGAGGCGCGCGCCGCCGCGGCGGGCGCGTTCACCAACCTGCTGCTCGGCCTCGGCGCGGTCGCGCTGCTCGTCGGCGGGGTCGGGGTCGCCAACACGATGGTGATCTCGGTCTTGGAGCGGCGCCGGGAGATCGGCCTGCGCCGCTCGCTCGGCGCGACGCGCGGGCAGGTGCGCACTCAGTTCCTGGCCGAGTCGCTGCTGCTGTCGGCGTTGGGCGGAGTGGTCGGTGTGCTGCTCGGAGCCGTCACGACCGTGGCGTTCGCGACGTACCGGGACTGGCCGCCGGTCATCCCGGCCTGGGCGCTCGCGGGCGCGGTCGTCGCCACGCTGGCCATCGGCACGATCGCCGGCCTCTACCCGGCGATGCGGGCGGCGCGGCTGTCGCCCACCGTGGCCCTGACCACCGCGTGACCGCGCCCGGTTATTGATGCGAGGCGGGAGATAAGGAGATAAGGAGACAAGGAGATAAGGCGTTGCCCGGGGACGTGGCGCGGATCAGACTGGAGCCGTGTCCGTCCCCGTCGTCGTTCGGGAGCGCTGCCGGGCGTTTCTCGGGCTCACCGGCGATATCTTGTATATCTTCCCGGCCGCTTTGCTCGGGGCCGGCGCCCACTTCATCTTCGTCGTGACCGACAGCGAAGTGATCGTCATCTCCACGGCCATGTTCACGCGGACCAAGCCCAAGTCGGTGTGGGGTCGCTACCCACGAGGCATACGCATCGGCCCGGTCGACATGACCGGGATGGGGGCCTTCTTCGAGCTGGGCGGTACGTCGTTCGAGGTGGACGACGAGTACGTCCCCGTCATCAACGCGGCCGACACCGAAGTGTTCGCCCCGGAGACGCTGCCGCGCGATCCGCTGCCCGACCTTTGAACCTCGACGGTCCTGGGCCTCAGGACGAGGCCATCTCCGGAGCCTCGGTCCCGCGTACGGGCGCCGCCGGCCGCCGGAAGAGGTACATCATCGGCACGATGTAGGCCCCAGCGCCTGGGTCTAAAGATCGCCCTTGGTCTCCAGCCGGTGCAGGGCCTTGACGATCGGCAGCACGACGAGGCCGAGCTGCCACTCGCGCGCGCCGTACGCCCGCAGCGCCGCATGCACCGTCTCTTCGGTGATGTCGGCGGGCGGCGCCCACGCCAGCCGGCGTACGGTGTCGGGCTGGAGGAGGTTTTCGGTGGGAAGGTTGTGCTCGTCGGCCAGCGCGGCGACGACGGCGCGGGTGGCGGTGAGCCGCTTGGCCGCCTCGGGATCGCGTTCCGCCCAGCGGTGGGCGGGCGGCGGGCCGTCGCTCGGCACGCTGTGTTCCGGCAGCGCGTCGTCGGGCAGCTCCCTCGCCCTGGCGACGGCGCGCAGCCACGCCGCCGTGTGCCGGCGCGGGCCGCGGGCGCGGAAGGACGACAGCTCGTTCAGCTCGGCCGGAGTTTTGGGCAGCGTGGCGGCGAGGTCGATGACGGCCGCGTCGGCCAGCACCCGGCCGGGCGACAGGTCGCGATCGCGCGCGATCCGATCCCTGGCCGTCCAGACCTCCCGTACGACGGCCAGCGCTCGTCGGTTGCGCACGCGGTGGATGCCGGATGTGCGCCGCCACGGGTCGGGCCGGGGCGGCTTGGGCGGCGTGGCCAAGATCGCGGCGAATTCTTCCTCGGCCCAGCCCAGCTTGTTCGCCCGCGCCAGCTCGGCGTGCAGGGCGTCGCGCAGCTCGATGAGCAGCTCGACGTCGAGCGCCGCGTAGCGCAGCCATTCCTCGGGCAGCGGCCGGGTAGACCAGTCGGCCGCCGAGTGTCCCTTCTCCAGCGCGAAGCCGAGCACCGTCTCGACCATCGAGCCGAGACCCACCTTGGGATAGCCGAGCAGCCTCCCGGCCAGCTCGGTGTCGAACAGCCGGCGCGGCCGCAGCCCGAGCTCCGCTAGGCACGGCAGATCCTGCGTCGCGGCGTGCAGCACGGTCTCGGCATCGCTGATCGCCGCGTCGAGCGCGGTCAGGTCGGGGCAGCCCATCGGGTCGATGAGGACGGTGCCGGCACCGCGCCGGCGCAGCTGTACGAGGTAGGCGCGCTGGCCGTAGCGGTAACCAGAGGCGCGCTCGGCGTCGACGGCCACCGGCCCGGTCGCCGCGGCGAAGTCGGCGATGACGCGCTCGAGCTCCGCGGCGGTCCGGACGACCGCCGGGACCCCTTCGCGCGGCTCCAACAACAAAACGATGTCTTGGGCCGTCTCCCGGGCCGTCTTCTCCTGATCTCTCGCCTCCGGCACACCCACGTCACTACCGTACGCCGGTCACTATCCTGAACTGGCCGGACGAGGCGGGATGGCGGCCACTCCCGATGGCGGCAGGCCGGCCGCCTGGCACAGCAGCTCGCACCAGGCGGCGATGTGCCCGTCGAGATCGATGTCGCCGGCTGCTCCGCCGCGTCCCTGGTCAGCGCGGGTATCGCCGATGTCACGTGCACCAGAACCACCGCGTGCGCCGCGGGAGCTTCGCCGGCCGTGGCCGGTGGTGGCCCCGCCGGCCGGGGACCACGAGGCGCGCAGCTCGAGCTCGGTCGTGGCCGGCTCGTCGGCCTTGTCGCCGAAGCTCTCCGACACCGCCCGGGTGATGGTGCCAGAAACGCCGGCGTATCCGATCGGCTCCAGCGCTTCGATCAGCCAGCTCCACGCGACCGAGCCGACGAGCGGGTCGGCGGCGATCTCGGGCTCGAGCTCGGCGCTGACGTAGGCGACGATCCGGAACTCGCTCGGCCAGCCGCTGCGCCCCTCGGGGTCGTACAGCACGATCAGCCGGCCGACGGCGACGTCGACGTCGCCGCGGCTCACCGTGGCCGAGATGGCCGCCGAGTACGGGGCGAGCCGCTGCGGTGCCGGCATGTCCTCGATGAAGAGCTCGGGCCGGCCGGGGTCGCCTTCCAGGGCGCGCCGCAGCGCATCGAGGGCCCGCTGGAACGAGGCGGGCACATTGCTCTGCGACGTCATCTGTCGAGCGTAGGTCGCGCTGTGGACGATTCGCAGCGGGGCCACGCCGTGGGGTTGCCGCGAGACGGACGCCATGGGGTGGGGAAGGGAGTCGGTGGGAGCACGATGCACGGACTCGGGAACGTCGCTCACGCCGCCTGCGAGGGCGATCCGGACCCCCGCCGCCCGGTGCCGCCGCCGTCAGCGCCGCCGTCGGCGTCGGCGTCGATGTCCGCATCGGTGGCGTCGAACGGCCGGTCGTCGATGGGCAGGTCGTCATACCACCAAGCGTCGATGGGCGGCAGGCCGATGAGCACCGCGCCGCCGCAGTCCACGCAGACCCACTCGGGGCAGTCGTCGCCATGGCCGTCGAGGCAGGGAGGCTGTTCGAACGGACGCTCCGTACCGCAGGCGGAACAGTGGTGCATCAGAGCTTCCGTCACGGCCATAGGGGCCTCCTTTGGCTCACGAACTGTTGATCATGATCTGTGGATCATGAACTTTTTGCGTGCTGCGGTCACGGTGGCACGGGCTGACGACGGATTGCGGGACTTCGCTCGGCGTGTCCCGAATCCCGTGCACCTCACCGGACCCACCGGGCTCACCGGTATGGAGCGGCGTGGACCGGCGGCGGATCGAGGGCGGACCAGTGCGGACCAGTGCGGACGGGTGTAGACCTGGGTGGAAGGGGCGGTTCGGGGTGGAAAGCAGTGAACCGCTGTGGACCGGACTCACCGGGCGGTGAAACGCGCCGTGCGATTCATGGGACGATTCGCTCGTGACAGTTGACAGCGCCGATGACGCGACCGCCGGCCCCGGCCGGGCGGGCTCGGTTTTC
>CALAED010000172.1 GCA_937891035.1 uncultured Thermomonosporaceae bacterium
GGCCATTGGGATCCCGCCTGGCTGCTGATATTCGGCTATGTCGATCGCCAGGAGCAGAGATCAAGGGCTCGGTGGGCGGGGTGTAGCTCAGGTCACCGGGGCGGGCAAGCACGCAGCGGCTGCGCCCCCCGATGCCCACTGCGGCTCCTTCATCCTTTTCGTGTCCTACCGCAATGGCGGTGCCATTGGCCTGCTCAAACAGTATCATAATGGCGCTACCGTCGCGTTCTTTGGCGGTCCATCCCGCAGACTCAGGAAATCTAGGTCGAACCTTTTTCGTCACGATATCCATAAAGTTATTGGGGAGTGGCGATACTCCCAAATTATAGGTATGCCGCACGTAGGTGCCCGGTTGATTGTCTGGCCCAGGTGCATAGTAGGGATCGCACTCCTGGCGTTCGTCCCCAATATATTCGCTCTTGCCCGGAAAATCACCGGCGACCTCGTTGACCAGGGTCTGCAGTTCAGCTGTGACCGCACTGATAGACGGTCCGCTGGGTTTCGACCGCACGTTAGATCCTTCGCCAATTGCGCATCCACCCATGGCGACGAGTCCGAAGATGATGCCAGTTATCGAGAACACGCGGAGACTCGATGAATAGTTTGTCATGGGGTGCTCGATACCTGGCCGTTCCTTAGTGTTCATTCCTTTGAACAGTTACCTCTCCGCGAAAACAAACCAGACAAAGAACTCGGCAGCGCCCCCGGGGGATCTAGAGTAGAAACTCGTCCGCGGTGAGGGTAGCGCGGAGAGTGCATGGTTCTTGTCCAGCGCCGCATGGCTGCCGGCCGGATCACCGGGAGAGATGTGCCTGCGGTGGGATTCTTCGCATTGCGGATAGATGGGGTTTCTGGGGCGAATCGCTGCTCGTTGATCGCCGTCTGTGTACGCTCGATCACGTCAGCCCGCCCCATCGAGGATGGCGCATGTCCCCCGACTCCTCCGACTCCCGCGACGGCTCCGAGTGGCTGGAAGAAGTCATCAAGGCCACCAAATATTGGCTCGGCCAGGTCGGCGACGACAGCAAGACCGACACCGGGAAGCCCGTAAGGATCGGGGCGGTCCGACCTGAGCCGGGCGATCTCGGCTGGTTCTCCCTTCAGCTGCGCGGCCGCACGATCGACTCTGAGCGGCTCGAGGAGGCCTTCCTGGCCCCGGCGAAGGGCCCGGATGAGGCGATGTACGCGGTCCGCGATGCCGTACAGGACGGCAACGTGCTCCGCGTCCAGGTGATGGCCGGCGCCCCGTCCGACGGCCTTTTTCTCTGGGCGCCGGCCCGCAGCAATACGGAACTGCTCAAAGCGTTACTGGACAGGCTGCGCGGGATGGGCGCCGACGGCGTCCACGAGGCGTTCGGCCGCCGCGGACTCGACGCCGTTGAGCCGTGCGCGGTCGCGCCGTCGGCGCTCGACGCCGGCCAGCGGCGGGCCTTCGCCGCCTGTGTCGGGCGCGGCCTGAACCTGGTGTGGGGACCGCCCGGCACGGGCAAGACCGAGGTCATCGCGCGTGCCGTCGAGCACCTCGTTCGAGGAGACAAGAGCGTCCTGCTCGTCTCCGGCACCAACGTCGCCGTCGACAACGCGCTCCTCAGGGCGGCCAAACGAACGATCAAGGCCGACGAACACGGAGTCATGATCCGTGTCGGCACGCCGCACGTCCCCGCCGTCAAGGTTCTCGGCCGCACCGCATCCTCGATAGCGGGAGGGCTTCCCGCGGTGCT
>CALAED010000173.1 GCA_937891035.1 uncultured Thermomonosporaceae bacterium
GGGGTCATCCGTAGGATTTTCCAGCTGTCGGACCCGGGAATCGCGCCCACCCGTAACGCGGGGATGACGCCGGCATTGACCAGTGACGACTTCCCGACGCCGGAGGCTCCGATGATGGCAACGAACCGGTGGCGGGGGTCTCCCAGCCGCTGGATCAACTCACTTGTCTCTTGCTCCCTGCCGAAGAAGACCAGCGACTCTTCCTCGCTAAATGGACGCAGACCCGGAAATGGAATAGAGGGAAGCTGCTGGTTCGCTCCCGGTGATGCGTTCAACTGCTTCTCCTCATCCATCAACTCTTTGCAGACGGCGCGCAAATGACTCTCGACGAGCTCTCCAAATTGTGCGACATCGCTATACCTATTTATACCGACCGAGCCAGAGGCGATCACGTCCCCGGCATGCGCGAGGAAGTCGTCGACCAGCTGCAATTGTTCTCTTTTGTCGGCAAGTTCCGGATCTTTCAGCGAGACGACAACGTCCTCATCTCTATGATAAAGCAAGACCTTGGGTCGTCCAGTGGCCGCTTCAGCGGTCACCGCGTCGTAAAATTCCCACTCTGTCCCGGAGCGGAACGGCTCACCATTGGCCCGGCGATACTCCGGGCCCAGCTCAGTCCCGAGGCGGCCCCACAGGACGACGACGACAACATCGCATTCGCTGGGCTTCGGGAGCCCGTGATTGATCGCCTCCTGCGGGGGCAGCGTCGCTAGCAGCGGCACCTCCGAACGCGGTCGGTCCCAGGAGACCTCCCGGATATCCATCCGGTTACGCAAGAACGGATCGTACCGTAGGTCACTCAGAATCTTTCTAAGTGTTGCTCTCTCTTCACTCACATCTGTTGGTGAGGAGATGAACACTTGTACTTGCATGTCACTCCTAGTTCCGGGAGGTCGGTCCCGACCCGCTTAGTTCGCCAAGGTCCTTATTACGGCGTCGCACCATGCTTGGCTTGGTACGGTGAAAGGAATGAGCGGCGTCACTGAATTTTGGCGAACATTGATATACCAGGCTTGGTCGGTGGATTCTATTTCGATCGAGGAGATCTGACCCGAGGGTATGCCGGCATCGTTCAGGATGATCACATGGTCGAACGAGTCGATGCCGTCGGCGAGGGTCAGATCGATATTGGTGAAGCTATTGCAACAAATGATGGTGTGCAACGACTGGGCTGCACCGGCGCGCAGCAGTTGGGAAAACCTAGCTGCGAGGGGATTGGCGTCCGGCGACGCGTAGAAGCCACGGGCGCGCACCCCGTGGGCCGCTTGGAGCCCGCATAGAAAAAGAAATTTCGCATGCCGCGGGGCTGATGGCTCACGCTGCCGACGACTGAGTTCGAACTGGAAGTCGGTGAGGGTGTTCAACGCCGTGTCGGTAGCGTATTCCAGCTTCACCGGAACCGGAAGGGACATCGCCGCGTTGGTGAAGATGCGGGACTCTTCATCTCCACAAAAGTCCAGGATGCTGAACGGCGGCGTTGTATAGATCTCGCGCCGGTCGGGGGTGGTGAGAATCTGGCTGGCAAGATCGAGCAGCATCGAAGAGAAGATCCCAAACGCCGCCGCGCCAGATCTTCCCACGATCATGACATTGCTGTGCTCGCTTTCTCGGAAGGGCAGGCGCAGCGGCTCGCCGGACTCGTCAGATAGCCCTATGCAAGCCGCTAACGGCGTCCTGGGAACATGGGTCAGGAACAGGTCGGCCGCAAAGCTGTCGAGAGCGCGAAATCTCACGCACAGCCTCCTTCGAGACCGCGGCAAGCCGCGGTGATCCAGAGCGCAGTCGCTCGCTGAACCACTAGGGACGCACCACTTGCGCAAGCCAAAGGAACGGCGTGGCCCTGCAATCCACACCACTGCCACCAAGCTGCCCCGAGATTGCGCAATCTCTAGACTACCGGGCGTCACTGGCATTTTGCGAGTCGTTCGTGATGCGCTTGTGCGCCGAATCGGGTTTTCTGCCCGTGCCGCCGCCAGATCTTCGCCGATAGGGTGACGCCATCCGGTCGGGTACGGCAGGATCAGCGTCATGGAGGACGCCTCACCGAGTGACGTATCACCAAGTGCGCCCGATCCTGGCGGCAGGCCACACCAGAAGGACGCGCTGCTGGATCGGTTCTTCCGTTCCGCCCCGGCGCCGCCACTCGACCTGATCCAGTTACACCTCTGGAAAGTACCGTCCGACGAATGGTCGGCGCAAGACTCCGCCTACCGCATGGCGATACTCGAGCAATACAGGATCTATGCGGAACTGGCTGACCGTATCAGCTCCCGTCGCGGTCAGGCCAACACTTTCTTCCTTACTCTCAACACGACGATATTTAATGTGTTCGGACTGAGTCATATCGAGCAGTGGATTCACGTGTTGTTCGCCCTCGCCTGCACCTCGGGATTTCTACTCGTTATGTGCAGCTAATCATCCGGTGATTTAGATCTTTACCTCGTACTTAGAAAAGGAGCAGTGGCATGGTCGCCGAGAAGGTCGCGTTGGTCACAGGAGGATCTCGTGGAATTGGCGCCGCCGTCGTCGAGAGGTTGGCTGGCTCGGGCTACTCCGTGGTTGTTAACTATCTCGAATCTCGAACTGCGGCCGAGGATGTCATCAAGCGACTTCCCGCAGGCGTACGCGGGCTGGCTACCCAGGCCGACGTCGCCGATCGGGACGCCGTCGCCGCCATGGCAGAAACAGTGCGACAGGAGTTCGGCCGTCTTGATCTGCTGGTGAACAACGCCGGTCAGACCCTGCCGGCAGACTGGCGCACGGTAGACGCTGTCGGTTGGGATCGGACACTGCAGATCAACCTCACCGGGATGTTCAACTGTATCCAGGCCTTCGCGCCGCTGATCTCACAATCCGGGAAAGGGCGGATAGTGAATATCAGTTCGATTTATTCCGATATCGGCAACGGTTTCGTGGCGGCGTATGCCGCGGCCAAGTCTGGTGTCCGCTCGCTGACCAGGACCTTCGCGAAAGAACTTGCTCCGAATGTGCTCGTGAACGCCATAGCACCCGGCGACATCGACACCGAGATGACGAGGTCGGCAGGGCCGGAGTTCGTCGCCGCCACCGTGGAAAAGACGCCACTTCACCGGTTGGGCGCACCTGCGGAGATCGCTGCGGTTGTGGCATTCCTAGCCTCCCCGGACTCGGCGTTCATCACGGGGCAGACCATCGTGGTGGACGGCGGACGGAGCCTCGGCACCTGACGCCCTACCTCTCCGAGGGGACGCGGCGGACGTACTGCGTCGAAACGCAACGATGGTTTTCCGCTTCGTCATGACTGCTCCTTCCAGGGCGCAGGATCGGACGCGGCGGTTGGACGCCGGACCGGATCTCCTTTTTTTCTCGCGTACAGTCCTCGGCGTCGACAAACGCGTAACCAATAAGTTACGCTTCCTGTGTGGACGAAGTGGCGGGTGCGATCGCCGACCCGGTGCGCCGGCAGATCCTGGTCATGCTGCGCGCCGGCAGGCTCTCGGCGGGGCAGATCGCCGAGCGCTTCCAGATCAGCAGGCCTGCAGTGAGCCGCCACCTGCGAGTGCTCAGACAATGCGGGCTGGTGCGCGATGAGATCGTCGGCAGGCGGCGGCTCTACGAGCTCGACGCCGAACGGTTCACCGAGCTCGCCGCGTGGCTTGCCCAGTTCGTCCAGCCTCCCGGCTGGGAACACCGCCTCGACGCGCTGGAGACAGAGGTGTACCGGACCCGCCGCGAACGCCGGGCGCGCGGCGCGACCGGCCAAGCGAAGGAGGAAACGGCATGAAGCATCTCCCCACCGGCCAACTGTTCCGCAATAACATCGGCAGCGATCTTGTTATGACCAGGACGTTCGGCGCGCCGGTCGAGGACGTGTGGGCCAGCGTCACCGAGTCCGACCGTACGGCCCGCTGGTTCGGACCCTGGGAGGGCGACGCCGTGCCGGGCGGCACGATCAAAGTGCAGATGGCGTACGAGGACGAGACGCCGTGGATCGACATGCACGTCGACGCCTGCGATCCGCTGCGGCGGCTGGCCCTGTCGGCCACCGACGACCACGGCAACTGGCGGATCGAGCTGCTGTTGTCCGTGGACAACGGCTCGACACAGCTGCGATTCATACAACACCTCGACACCGAGGAGCAGATCGGCGAGATCGGCCCGGGCTGGGAGTAC
>CALAED010000174.1 GCA_937891035.1 uncultured Thermomonosporaceae bacterium
GCTATCTGCTGGACCGCGGCGGATCGGGATCACCGAACAACTCAGCGGCGTCGTCCACCGCGGCCGCCGGCAATCCGTCGGCGCCGGCCACTGAGGGTGCGGGCGGGCAGAACGCGACGAACCAGTCCTCGCCGCAGGCCGGTACCGGAACGCTCGACGTATCGCCGGCGAGCATCGACTTCGGCCAGGACACCCCGGCATCGGCGAGCCGGAAAATCACGCTGACGGCATTGGGCGGCCGGGTCGCCTGGTCCGCCAGCACGCCTGGTGCGCTGTCCCTCAACCCTATTTACGGGACGATCGACAAGGACGAGGCGGAGACAGTGTCCGTTGGCGCGCCCGGCACGACCGACGGGGCCCGCCCCGCTGGGAGCACCACGATCACGATCAGGACGAACACCGGGACCACCCGGACCGTGCGGGTCACCTGGCAGGCGATCTCCTGACCGGTGCTCGGGTGGGGATCAGCGCGCGAGCTCGAGCCAGCGGTGCTTGGCGGGGCCTTGCCACTCGGCGTGTTTGGCGTCGAAGAGCTTGCGGGCGCGGGCGCCGCTCCACCGGGGCGGCAGCAGCCGGGCGGGCAGCAGCGGGTCGAGGAACGGGAAGCGCCGCCAGTCGTGCACCAGCCGGATCTGCGCGAGCACCACGTCGTCCTCGGTCCGCGGCACGAGGCCGGTGAACGCGTCGATGAACTCCTCGTAGCGCCGCGCCACGGTGTCGAGATCCCACGCCTTGGTCACCATGGCGCGCTCGCGGCCGATTCCGGCGAACCGCGCGGTGAACGACATCGCGTCGGCCTCCAGATCGAGCTCCTCGACGACCGTATGGGCCTCGAGCTCGCGGCCGGCGTACGGCGAGATCCACATCCCGGGTTCGGGAGACCCGAACCCGGCCCAGCTCAGGCGTGTACGCAACTGGTGGCGGAGCCGGCGCTTGGACTCGGGCACCGAGACGTACAGCACCAGCCAGGTCCCGTCCCATTCCGGCGCGGACGCGCCGAAGGAGTAGATGCGCTCCGCGCCCTCGGTCAGCAGCCGCCGGCCGGGCGGGGTGAGCGACCACCGTACGTTGCGCCCGACGCGCTCGGAGGTCAGCCAGCCGTCGGCGGCGGTACGGGCCAGTGCCTGACGGGCGGCCTTCTCCTCGACGCCGAGCCGGTCCAGCAGGCTGACGACCGTAGACGTCCACACCGGCTGCTGAATCGGCAGCACGAACTCGCCGAGGATCGTCAACAGCAGAGACCGGGCGCTGGCGGCACCCAGCGCGTGCCGCCGGGTCAGCGTCGGCCGGATGGCCCTTTCGCTGATCATGGTACGGTCATTCTACCGGGCGCCGGTGTGTCTTGACGTTCTTGTAGCAGGTGGGAGGGTGCTCGTGCTCGATGGCCGGCTGCTGGTCGACGCGCACATACACGCCGCCCGGCTGCCGACGCTGAAACCCGCGTGGCACGTCTGGGCGCAGGACTTCGGTGATCGCGCGATCCTGGACCGCGTCTACGACGCGGACGGCGCCGTCGTACCGGAACGGTTCGTCGAGCTGCTGGACGCCGAACACGTCGACATCGCGCTGCTGCTGTGCGAGTACAGCCCGAAGGTCACCGGCGTTCAGCCGATCGAGGACCTGCTGCCGCTGGTCAAGCATGACCCGCAGCGGCTGCGGCCGATCGCGAACCTCAACCCGCATCTGCACTACCCGGTGGCCGAGGAACTAGAGCGGCAACTGGATCTGGGTGCGGTCGCGCTGAAGATCCATCCCGTGCACGGCGGCTTCCCCGCGAACGACCGCGCGCTGTACCCCGCGTACGAGCTGTGCCGGTCCCGCGGCGTGCCCATCGTCGTGCACTGCGGGACCAGCAGCTTCCCCGGCTCCACCAACGGGTTCGCCGACCCGGTGCTGCTGGACGAGGTGCTGCGCGACTTCCCGACGTTGAACGTGGTGCTCGCGCACGGCGGAC
>CALAED010000175.1 GCA_937891035.1 uncultured Thermomonosporaceae bacterium
GTGGGTGGCGCCGAGATCGGCCCCGAACTCGAGGGTGCGGGACTGCCCGAGCACCGCCGGTCCCACGCGCGCGCCGCCGGCGTCGTCGACCACGACCACCGCTCCGCGGGCGTGCGCGATCTCGACCACGCGCCGCAGGTCGGGCTCGGCGAGCGCGTCGTAGGTGACGGCCAGCCGGGTCAGCGCGACCACCGAGACGTCGGAGTGCGCGCGCAGCGCCGCCTCGAACTCCGTCACCCCCGCGGTGTCGTAAAACCGGCCGCCCGCGTCGCGTACCGCGCGGACGACCGCCGGATGGCTGTGCGTGGCGGACACGCCGACGACCGTCGAGCCCGGGCGGACCGTCACCTGCATGGCCGCGTACAGCGCGGCGGTGAGCCGGTTGGCGACGAACACGTCGTGCCGGCCGGCCGTCCCGCCCAGGTGCGCGAGGCCAAGGTCGCGGACCCTGTCGGCATACAGCGCGCCGGCCCACTCGTCGTCGATGAGCCGCGGGTCCAGGTCGTCGGGCAGCGGCAGCCCGCGCTCGAGACCGCTGACGTTGTGCAACGGCTCGCCGGCCGCGCGTCGCCGCCGGATGTGCCGCCACGCCTCGGCGAGCTTGCGCAGGTGAGCGGCGGTATCGCAAAGGATCGCACCCGGCGCGTAGGGCAGTTCGGGAGTGGCGGTGTCCTGCACGTCGTCGCCTCCGCGCGTCGCTGGCCTCGGATCTTCAGCAGACCAGGCGCGCCCCGTTTCGGACAACCTTTTTTCCTCCGGGTTCCTTCAACACGCCGGCGAACGTCCATACCGCATGGGCGCCCAACACCGACATGCTGGTGCGCCATTGGGTCCACATCCCGCGCGACGCGCGGCAGGTGCGCATCGAGGGCACGATAGACAACGACGCCCGCGTCTACTTCAACGGCCACCTGGTGCAGACCGCGCTGAGCGGCAACTGCGCCACCGGAGCGATCGACGCCGTCGTGCCGGACCGCCACCTCGACTGCTGCAACCCTTCTGGCCATTCGTGGCCACGACTACGGCGGCTCGACCTATCTGAACGTCCGGGTGACCTACGTCAAGCCGGACGCCCAAGCCGCCGCCAATGGGTCGACCGCGCGCCCTCCTAAGGCGACGCAGCGCCGGGGCGATGTGGCCGGGCCGCAACGTGATCGGCCGGGGTGCTCGAGCGCTCTTCGGCGCCTTGACGGCTCCATCGACGTGGTGCGGAACGCGTGAAACCATGCATGAGCCGTATTGATCACGGAGGAAGGTCCCCCATGCGATCCATGAGACGACGTAACTTCGGGATGGTGACGGTCGGCGCGGCCGCGAGCGTGATCGCCGCTCCGGCCGGCGCCGACGCGGCGGCGCGCGATCGGGACACCGAACCGGTCGCCGCCTCCGGCCGTAACACGGTCATTCGGGGCGTGATTTTGGCCGTGCACGGCGGCGCGGGTTCGATTCCGCGCGGCAGCATCTCCGCCGAACAGGAAAAGGCCTTCCGCGACGGTCTAGAAAAGGCGTTGCGCACCGGCTTCGACCTGCTTCAAAAGGGCCGGCCCAGCCTCGACGTGGTCGAGGCGGCGGTGAACGTGCTGGAGGACGACCCGAACTTCAACGCGGGCAAGGGCGCGGTGTTCAACACCGACGGCGAGCAGGAACTCGACGCGTCCATCATGAGCGGCAAGGACCTCAGGTCGGGTGCGGTCGCCGGGGTGCACAACACCAAGAACCCGATCTCGCTGGCCCGGATGGTCATGGAACGCTCGCCCCACGTGCTCATGGCCGGGCGGGGCGCTGACATCTTCGCGCTGCGCAACGGCGTGGCGTACACCACCCAGGACTACTTCTTCACCCAGCGCCGGTGGGACGCGCTGATCGCCGCGAAGAACCGGGCCACCGCGGCGGGCGCAACGGGCACGGTCGGCGCGGTCGCGATCGACCAAAGCCGGGATGTCGCCGCCGCCACCTCGACGGGCGGGCTGACGAACAAGCTGGTCGGCCGGGTCGGCGACTCCCCCAACATCGGCGCCGGCACCTACGCGAACAACCGCACGCTCGCGATTTCGTGCACGGGCACCGGCGAGGTGTTCATCCGCGGCGTCGCCGCCTACGACATCTCAGCGCTGATGGAGTACCTGCGGCTGCCCGTGCAGGACGCGGCGGCCCGGGTCATCACGGAGAAGATCACCGCGCTCGGGGCGACCGGCGGAGCGATCGCGCTCGACCCCAGAGGCGACCTCGCCACACCCCATAGCACCAATGGGCTGATCAACGGCTACATCACCCGGGACGGAGGAGTCGTCACGCGGCTCTTCGACGACGAGACTCCGGCCCGCTAGCCGCCGCTAGCCGGCCACCTCGAGGTGGGAACCGGTGCGGGTCTTGCGGACGTGCAGCTGAGCGGGGATGCGGGCGCGCAGTTCGGCGACGTGACTGACGATCCCGACGGCGCGGCCGCCGTCGCGCAGGCCGTCGAGCACGTCCATCACCTCGTCCAGGGTCTCGTCGTCGAGTGAGCCGAACCCCTCATCCACGAAGAGGGTGCCGATCTCGGTGCCGCCGGCCTCGACCGTGACCACATCGGCCAGCCCGAGCGCCAGGCTGAGCGAGGTGATGAACGACTCGCCGCCGGACAGCGTCACCGGGTCGCGTTCCTGTCCCGTCCACGCGTCGACGACCCGCAGGCCGAGCCCGCCGCTGCCGCCCCTGCGGTCGCCGGCCGCCCGGTCGACGGTGTGCACCAGCGCGTAGCGGCCGGCCGACATGCGCGCCAGCCGTTCGTTGGCGGCGGCCACGACCTGTTCGAGACGGGCGGCCAGTACGTAGGCCGACAGCCGCATACTGAGCCGGTTGGCGCCTGGCTGGCCGGTCGCGAGTGCGGCCAGCCGGGCCGCGACGGCGTGGCGG
>CALAED010000176.1 GCA_937891035.1 uncultured Thermomonosporaceae bacterium
GGGCCGCCCGGCACCGCCCACCCAACCCAGGAGGCTCCAATGACTCAGCCCGCCGTCGTCAACGGCGATCTGATCATGGACGGTGAGACTCTCGACGTCCTTGATCCTTCGACCGGGAATCTTCTGGACCGTACGATCCGTGGCACCTTCGAGCACATCGACGCCGCCGTCGATGCCGCTCGTGCGGCTACCGAAGGCTGGAGGCACACGCCGTACGCGAGGCGATCGCAGATCCTGCGGCGCGTCGCGGAGCTGCTGCGCCGCGATCGTGAGCAGCTCGCCCTGCTCGAAAGCCGCGACACCGGCAAACCTCTCACGCAGGCCCGCGCGGACGCCGACGTTGCATCCCGATACTTCGAGTTCTACGCCAACGTCATGGAGGCCTACTTCGGGCATAGTCCTCCCGCGAACGACGACATCATCGCGTACACCCGCCATGTACCGTTCGGGGTCACCGGGCACATCATCCCGTGGAACTACCCGCTTCAGATCGGCTGCCGGACGCTCGCACCGGCCATCGCAGTCGGAAACTGCGCAGTCGTGAAGCCCGCCGAGAACGCACCACTCTCGGTGATCAAGATCGCTCAGCTGGCGCTTGAGGCCGGCGTGCCACCCGGTGTCATCAACGTCGTCCCTGGCCTCGGAAGCGAGGCAGGTGCCGCCCTGGCAGGGCACAAAGGAATCGACCATCTCTCCTTCACCGGTTCGGTTTCGGTCGGCGCGAGCGTCGCCAAGGCGGCCGCAGACAACGTCGTCCCGGTGGCATTGGAGCTCGGCGGCAAGTCCCCCAACATCGTCTTTCCCGACGCCGATCTCGAGCAGGCCCTTCCGGTCATCGTCAAGTCGATGATCCAGAACGCCGGTCAGACATGTTCGGCGGGCTCCCGCCTCCTCGTGCAGGAGGACGCCCGAGACGCCGTGATCTCCGGGCTTGCCCAGCTCCTGGCCGATCTGTCCATCGGCGCCGGCCCGGACGACCCGGATCTCGGTCCCTTGATCTCCGCCAAGCAGCGGGACCATGTGACGCATATGGTCGCCCGTGCCGTCGACGCGGGGTTCACTCAAGTCGTGGGCCCCGGCAACGTAACGGTCCCAGACAAGGGCTTCTTCTTTCCGCCCACCCTCCTCGACGACGTCGATCCTGCCGCGGAGATCGCCTGTCAGGAGGCATTTGGGCCGGTCGTGGCCGCAACCACGTTCAGCACGGTGGATGACGCCATCTCCCTTGCGAACGGGACAGACTACGGACTCATCGCAGCGGTGTGGACGAAGAACCTCGACACCGCCCACCTGCTGGCCGAGGAAGTCCACGCCGGCCAGGTGTACCTCAACACCTACGGCGCCGGCGGTGGTGTGGAACACGCCTTCGGAGGCGTCAAGAAGTCCGGATATGGCCGGGAGAAGGGGGTGGAGGCGCTCGATGCCTTCTCCCAGACCAAGTCCGTTGTTCTGAAGATCACGCGATGACCGCCCCGGGACTTGCCCTTCTTGGCGGCGTTCGGGTCGTCGACTTCACTCAGGCGCTCTCCGGCCCTTACTGCACCCTGATGCTGGCCGACCTCGGCGCCGACGTGGTCAAGGTGGAAAATCCCAAACGCGGCGACGACGCGCGTCACTGGGGGCCGCCCTTCGTAGGTCCTGACGCCGCGTACTTCGTGTCGGTCAACCGGAATAAGCGGTCCGTTGCCCTCGATCTCAAGCAGCCCGAGGATCTTCAGGCCGCACTCGACCTGATCGCCACCGCCGACGTGGTCGTGGAGAACTGGCGGCCGGGTACCGCAGCTCGACTCGGGCTGGCCCCCGATCGGTTGCGCACGATGAATCCAAAGTTGACCGTGTGTTCCATCAGCGGATTCGGTCAGGATCAGGGCACTCGCACCGGCTACGACCAGATCCTGCAGGGAACCAGCGGCGTCATGTCGATCACCGGCCCGCCCGGCGCGCCCACGAAGTGGGGCGTTCCCATCGGTGACATCGCATCTGGAATGTTCGCGGCTACGGCCATCGTGGCGGCTTTGCACGAGCGTGAAAGCACCGGCGTCGGCCGGATCATCGACATCGCCATGCAAGACAGCCTGGTGTCGATGCTCACCCACCATGCGGCCCGGTACCTTGCCAGCGGTGTCGCCGAGCCCTCGGTGCACAACATGCACGCGACCATCGCGCCGTATGGCATGTACGAGGTCGCCGACGGCTTCATCAACATGTGCGTCGGCAACGACTCCCAGTTCCTGCGCATGTGCGAGGCCCTGGACCGGCCCGATCTCGCGGTTGACGAGCGGTTCGCCACCAATCCGCTGCGCGTGACGTACGCCGCCGAGCTCAACCAGGAACTCGCCAGGAGCTTCGGGACGATCACCGTCGATCACGCCCTTGAGGCACTGCACCGGGCCGGCGTGCCCAGCGGCCCGGTGCGCCACATCAGTCACGTCCTCGACGACGAGGCCACCGGCGACCGCGCCATGGTCATGGAGTTCACCGGCGACTCCGGGGCGCGAGCACGCGTGGTGAACACACCGTGGAAGTTCGACGGGCTGGCCCCTGTCGTACGGATGCCGCCTCCCCGCCTGGGCCAGCACAACCATGAGCTGATCGCCCGCCACGTGACCCACGACCCCAGACCTTGACGAGGGTAGAAACCATCATGACCTCCATCGAACTGTCGGAGTGCATCGCCTCCTCCCTGTCCCAGGCAGGAACCACGACGGTCTTCGGAATGCCGGGAGGAGGCAACAACCTCGACTTCATCGGCGCAATCGAAGAGGCGGGCATGAGGTTCGTCCTGGCCCACGCCGAAACTCCCGCCGCGATCATGGCCGCTGTGTACGGTGACCTCACTGACACTCCTGGCGCGTGCGTGGTCACCCGGGGGCCGGGCGCCGCGAGCGCGGTGAACGGCGTCGCGCACGCATTTCTCGACCGGCAGCCACTCGTCCTCGTGACCGACGCTGTGAGCAGCGCAGACCGCGAGCGAATCGCCCACCAGCAAGTGGACCAGCGTCGGATGTTGGCGCCCATCACGAAGTGGAACGCGACAATAGGCAGCGGAGACCCCGATCAGACCGCCGCGCACGCGGTCAGCGAGGCGTTGACCAGCCCCCGCGGTCCGGTCCACCTCGACTTCGATCCGTGCGGTGCTTCCACACCCCCACCGCCTGGGACCCGCCGATCAAACGAGCGGGCCAGCGAACTGAGCCAGCTTGGCGAGATGGTGGCACAAGCCAGCCGGCCGGTGGTGTGTCTCGGTGTCGGAGCACGCGAAGCCGCACCCGTCGTCCGAGCACTGTTCGAGCGTTCCCCGGCTCCGGTTCTGATGACCTACCGGGCCAAGGGCCTGGTGCCTGACTCATGGTCCAGCGCGGCAGGTCTTCTCAGCGGGGCCACGACCGAGGCGCCGCTTCTTGCGGCCGCCGACCTCATCGTGATGATCGGTGTGGACAGCGTTGAGTTCATCCCCAATCCCTGGCCTTATAGGGCAGCGGTGGTCTCGCTCAACAGCTGGGCGGAGTCCAGCCGGTATCTCACCCCCGCCATCGAGGTCGTCGGTGACCTGGAAATACTCATTGCCAAACTGGCTCAGTCCTGGCCGGCCACCACCTGGGACGCGGACGCTGGAAACAGACACCGGGATTTCGAGCTGGACCGTTTGCTCGCGGCACGGCCGGCTGCTCCAAAGGGCCTGGTGCCACAGGATGTCGTGCGGCGCACCCGCGCGGCGGCCCCGGCCGGCACCGTCGCAACGGTCGACGCCGGCGCGCACATGCTCCCAGCGATGTCGTTGTGGACCACCGAGGACCTCAACGAGATCATCATTTCCAGCGGCCTCGCCACCATGGGCTTCGCCCTTCCAGCCGCGATCGCCGCCGCCCTGGCCCGACCCGAACGACGAGTCGTCTGCTTCACCGGAGACGGTGGCCTCGGCATGTGCCTGGGCGAGTTGGAGACCTTGAGCCGCCTGGACCTCAAGGTCACGGTCATAGTCTTCAACGACTCGCGGCTGAGCCTCATCGCCATCAAGGCCAAGCCCGAAGCCAACGGTGGCGCCCACCCCATCACCGAGTACACGCGGATTGACTTCGCGACGGTCGGTCGGGGTTATGGACTGCTCGCTGCTCGCGCGGCCACGACCGAAGAGCTCGACCAAGCAATCCAACAGGCCCTGGGCCACGACGGCCCAAGCATCATCGACGCCTGCGTAGACCCATCCGGCTACCCCGAGGTGCTGGCCGCGATCCGTGGCGAGCGCACATGACCTCGAGCCGCCGAGCCGGCGCGGTGCTAACCGCTTCGGCGCAGGCGGATCCGATAGGAGTAGTGCTCTGGCAGGAAATGGCTGATGGCCAGTTCCACCGCATCACCCTCGGTGTCCAGGTAGAGACGGTCCGCCCGAAGCATGGGGTGGTCGGGCGGGCAGTTCAAGTAGGCGGCCACGGACTCTGGTGCCCGCTCGACCGTAATACTCTGCTGCGCCTCAGCGATCGCCCGTGACCTCTGCTGGTCGATCAGCCCGATGACGGTCAGGGTGCTTACCGAACCCGC
>CALAED010000177.1 GCA_937891035.1 uncultured Thermomonosporaceae bacterium
CGCCCAGGGCCGCCACGGCGTTGTCCCAGTACGCCACACCGGGGAGCAGCGTGGGCCAGGCGGCGGCGATCCCGACGAGGACGAGTGCCGGGATCGACACGAACACCGCTGTGCGCCGCGCGTCGATCCGTAGCAACCGGCCGAGCTCAACCACGTGCGCCGCTCCCCGCCGGCACCCGGAGGGGTTCCCGTGCGTCGTGCGCCCGGGCGTCCGGCGCCGCCCACACTTCGGTCAGCCGCCCGCGCACCAGCGAGAGCACCCGGTCGCACCAGCCGGTGAGCTGTTGCGCCGTCGGGGCGGTCAGCAGCACGGTCGGCGCGAGCGAGCGGATCAGGGGCATGAGCTCGGCGCTCGCCGACTCGTCAAGCTCCCTGCCCGGCCCGTCGAGCAGCAGGAGGTCGGGTTCGTGGACGCAGGTGGCGGCCAGACCGGCGCACAGCCGTACGTCCGGCGGCAGCACGCCAAGTTCCGTCGCGGCCACGTCCTCGAGTTCCATTCGCGCCAATATCGCCTCGGTCGCGGCCTTGGACGCGCGTTTGTAGTAAGCGACATAGCCGACGAAATCGCGGACACTAAGATTGGCCGCCCACTTGAAGTCGGCCGGCAAATAACCGAGTCGGGCCCTTATTTCCCGTAGATTACGAGAATCCTCGGTATGGAAGCCGAGGATTTCCAATGTGCCGGTATAAGGTCTACGCAGTGTCGCGAACGTGGCCAGCAGGGACGTCTTTCCCACTCCCGGCGGACCGGCCAAGCCGGTCACTCCTTCGGCGATGCCGAAGGTAGCCGGGCGGAGTAGCCACCGCCCCCCGCGGCGGACTCCCATCTCCCTGGCCACGATCGCGGATGACTCCACGATCATTAATAACCCCCGATATATTTTCGCGATGTGATCGCGTCGGCTTTATACCCCTGGCTCCCGCCGCGGCGGGAGCCCCCCTTTTGCCGTCGCAACACGCATCGACAACCGCACTATAACGATGCTTGGTCTGCGCTGTCAGCTGACTTGTTGTGGATGGCCGTAACGGGTCGTCACGGCCGTCTGGAGGGGCCGCCGGGTTGTCATTTTTTTGCCGACTTATCGGACGGGGTTGGCACAGAAGAGCTATTCATCGGCCCGTCCTTCGCGCGCCACCGCCGGTCGGTGTGCGAAGTGACGGACCTGTGAATACCGTACGGAATGCGTTCTTGTCGGCAACGCTACCGTTGTCACGTGCAACGCAAGCCGCTCAACCTGCCGTTTGATCCGATCGCCCGCGCCGGCGCGCTGTGGGAGCGTCGCTGGGGCGCTTCGCCGGCGATGCTCGCCGTCACCTCGATCATGCGCGCGCAGCAGATTCTGCTCGCCGAGCTCGATGCGCTGCTCAAGCCGTACGATCTGACCTTCGCCCGGTACGAGGCGCTGGTCCTGCTCACCTTCAGCCGGACGGGGGCGCTGCCGCTCTGGAAGATCGGCGAACGCCTGATGGTGCACCCGACCAGCGTGACCAACACGATCGACCGGCTCGAGCGGCAGGGCTACGTGATCCGCCGCCGCAACCCGCGCGACGGACGCGGCGTGCTGGCCGAGATCACCGAGCGCGGCGGCGAGGTCGTCGAGCGGGCGACTCGCGACCTGATGAGCCACGACTTCGCGATGCGCGGCTACCAGGACGACGACGAGTTGCTGGCGATCTTCGATGCCCTGTGGCCGCTGCGGGTGGCCGCCGGCGACTTCGCCGCCCCGCCGCCCGCCTGAGCGCCGCCCGC
This sequence comes from uncultured Thermomonosporaceae bacterium, assembly GCA_937891035.1. GTDB lineage: Bacteria > Actinomycetota > Actinomycetes > Streptosporangiales > Streptosporangiaceae > CALAED01. Next base: position 1,751 of record CALAED010000177.1, read on the forward strand.
CTGAGCACCGGCTGCTCGCCCCGGCTGGTCACCGCCCGAGCGTCGCATGAGCCGGCCGGTGGCCCCCGGGAGGCGAAATTAGTAGGACGTCCAAGTATCTTGGGTGGAGAACTCTCACGAGGGGGTCGCCCAATGGATGCTCGGGACATCGAGGCGGGCCGGGCCCGCTGGCAGGCGCGCTACGACGCGTCGCGCCGCCGCGACGCGGACTTCACGACGCTCTCCGGGGTGGAGGTCGACCCGGTCTACGGCCCGCCTGGCGCCGACCCGCGCTTCGAGCGGATCGGCTGGCCGGGCGAGTACCCGTACACCCGCGGTCTGTACGCGACGGGCTACCGCGGCCGTACGTGGACGATCAGGCAGTTCTCCGGCTTCGGAAACGCCCGGCAGACCAACGAGCGCTACAAGATGTTGCTGCGCGCCGGGGGCGGCGGCCTTTCCGTGGCCTTCGACATGCCGACGCTCATGGGGCGCGACTCCGACGATCCACGCTCGGTGGGCGAGATCGGCCACTGCGGCGTCGCGATCGACTCAGCCGCCGACATGGACGTGCTGTTCGACGGCATCCCGCTCGGCGACGTGACCACGTCGATGACCATCTCCGGGCCCGCGGTGCCCGTCTTTTGCATGTATCTCGTCGCCGCGGAGCGGCAGGGCACCGGCATCGGCGGGCTCGACGGCACGCTGCAGACCGACATCTTCAAGCCGCGGAAAGACAGGGTGCGGACATCGCCAAGCTCAACGGCACCCTGCAGACCGACATCTTCAAGGAGTACATCGCCCAGAAGGAGTGGCTCTTCCCGCCCGAGCCGCACTTGCGCCTCATCGGCGACCTCATGGAGTTCTGCGCCGCCGAGATCCCCGCGTACAAACCGCTCAGCGTGTCCGGTTATCACATCCGCGAGGCCGGCTCGACGGCGGCGCAGGAACTGGCGTTCACGCTCGCCGACGGCTTCGGCTATGTGGAGCTTGGCCTGTCGCGCGGGCTCGACGTGAACGCGTTCGCGCCCG
>CALAED010000178.1 GCA_937891035.1 uncultured Thermomonosporaceae bacterium
CTGGACGTCATGGCGGGTTGTTCGGCAGCAGGAAACGGGTCGAGGAGCTTGAGACGGAGAAGACCCGGTTGCTTGAGCTTGTCCGCCAGCTCAACGGCATGGACGTCTTGGAGCTGTCGGCAAAGACAGGACAGCTGCGTAGTCAAGCCACCGAGGTGGAGCGGGAGCTGGAGGAGGCGCGGCAGACCTTGGCGGGTGTCAGGGAGCAGGTAGTACAGACTGAGGAGGTCGCTCTCCTTCAAGAGGCCGGGCTGTATGAGTATCAGCATCCACTCACCGACGTGATCGCCTATAAGGCGGAGCTGGCACAGCTCAAGGACACGGTTAAGGCCATGACACGCGCGGGTGAGGCGGTGATGGCCTCGACGAACTGGAGGGTGAACGGGTCGGAGAGCGAGGGACGCCGAATGATCCGCGACTTCTCCAAGCTCATGCTCCGCGCCTACAACGCCGAGGCCGACAACCTCGTGCGCACCATGCGCCCCTACAAGCTGGCCTCAGCCATCGAGCGTCTCGGTAAAACCGCAGACACGATCGCCCGGCTAGGCAAGACCATGGACATTCGCATCAGCGCCGCGTTCCATCACCAGCGGATCCGCGAGCTGGAGCTGACCGCTGACTACCTCGCCAAAGTCGAGGAAGAGAAAGAGCGCGTAAGGGCCGAACGAGAACGCCAGCGCGAAGAAGACAAGGCCCGCAAGGAATTCGAACGAGAGAAGGCCCGCCTGCTCAAGGAACAGACCCACTACAAGACGGCGCTGGCCAAGCTCGACGGCCAGGACGAAGCGGCAGCCGCCGCCATGCGAGCCAAGTTGAAGGAGATCGCCACCGCCATTACGGGCGTCGAAGAACGCGAGGCCAACATCCGCGCTGGTTACGTGTACGTGATCTCCAACATCGGCGCGTTCGGTGAACGTATGGTCAAGATCGGCATGACTCGACGGCTGGAACCCATGGACCGCATCCGGGAGCTCGGTGACGCCTCCGTCCCCTTCCGGTTCGACGTCCACGCCCTCATCTTCAGCGAAGACGCCATCGGACTGGAAACCCGCCTCCACAACGAACTCGCCAACCACCGCGTCAATCGCGTGAACCTCAGACGTGAGTTCTTCTACGCCACGCCCGCCGACGTACGCCACATCCTCGAACGTCTCACCGACCAGCACATCCTTGAATACCACGAAGCCCCAGAAGCTCTTGAATGGCGCGCCAGCAAACAAACCGTGGTCCAACCCGCAGCACACACTGATGCACTGCGTTGAGTTTCCTGAGGTGCCTCCGACTTTCCGGACAGCGGCCCACTAAGATCGAGTCGTCTGGAAGGAAGATGGTTGTCGTGCAATCGCAGGAACTTTTCTCCTGAGTTCAAAGAGCCGTGACGTTGTGATCGGAGACATCACGTCCGGTCTCTCAGGTCGCAAGGAAACTCGGAATCCATGAGGGCGCCGCTTCGCTGGTATGTCGAGTATGGAGCCGGAGCTGCGCTCGCGCCATCGGCGACCTCTCCGGCAAGTAGGTTGTGCGGCGCCGATAAGGATGTGAGCCCGTGTCCGTAGGCCAACGGCTCTTCGGCGGCGTAGGTGGCCTCGGTCGTGTGGGCCGACGCTAGCGCCGCTGTGGAATCTCCGGCCGCACGGTCCGCGACCCTCCGTAGGCGGAGGGGCCCGCGCCTACGCTGGAGGTTGACGAGAACGAGGAGGGCCGCGTGCCTACCGTGTCTGCCTGCTCAACGCCGGCCACTTGGGCCAAACCTTCGCCCTGACCGCCACCGCGCTCGGTCTTGGACCCACCCAAACCGGAGCCTTCCGCGACACCCCCATCGCCCAACGCTGCCACCTGGACAACACCGGACATACTCCCCTGTACGTCCTGGCCGTCGGCCATCCCCACCCCAACCCGCACAAGGCCCCACCACCGACCACGCCCACCACCTGGCGCAATGTCACCCTCTCGGCGCCCTGAGTCAGGTGGGTTTCCCGCCCGGTCCGCCTAGGCGGTGGCTCCCAGGGTCCTTGGACCATGATCAAGACATGCCGGCACCGTGAAGACCTGGATCTTTGCGGGGTCGGGGATTGCATACGGGGTATTGCCTCAAGGGCGCGACGCTATGCATACTCGATGACCGTGCCGATTCGTCACGGCCTGCTCGCCCTCCTCGCTCGGGGCCCGCGCTATGGCTACCAGCTCCGCAGCGAGTTCGAGTCATCGACCGGCATCACCTGGCCGCTCAACATCGGGCAGGTGTATTCGACGCTGTCCCGGCTGGAACGCGACGGGCTTGCCGACCGCATGGGCGCCGACGGCGAGGGCCGCTACGTCTATCAGATCCGGCCCGAAGGCGCCGACGAGATGCGTACCTGGTTCGCCACCCCGGTCGAGCGTACCGACCGCCCGCGCGACGAACTGGCGATCAAGTTGGCGATGGCCGTCACCACTCCCGGCGTGGACGCGCGCGAGGTCATCAAGACCCAGCGCGCCGCGACCCTCCGTACGCTGCGGGACCTCGGCCGGCTCAGGGAAGAGGCGGCCGGGGACGGCCAGGGCGAAGACGCCGCGTGCGCCACGGCGTGGCGGCTGGTGCTCGACTCCATGATCTTCCAGGCCGAGGCGGAGATCCGCTGGCTGGACCACTGCGAGGCAAGCCTGCCGGCGGACTCACAGGCCGATTACGTGGTATCCGCGTTGCCCGGCCACGGCGCGGCTTGACCCCATGACCGAGGGGCGGGGGCTGCGGATCGAGGCCGCCGGGGTGAGCCAATGGGTCCGCGGCGGGCGGCACACGCTCACCGACGTCTCGCTGACCATTGAGCCGGGTGAGCTGGTCGCGATCGTCGGTGGCAGCGGCACCGGCAAGACCACCTTGCTGGACGCCCTCGCCGGAATCCGTCCGGCCGCGGCTGGTGTGGTCCGCTACGACCGGCCGCTGTCGTTCGGGTACGTGCCGCAGGACGACATCATCCACCTTGAGCTGCCGCTGGCCCGCACGCTGCGGTACGCCGCCCGGCTGCGGCTGCCGAAGGGCACGACGGAGGCCACGCTCGACGCTGCGGTGCGCGACGTGCTCCAGGCGCTCGATCTCGCCGGGCGTGCCGATGTACGGGTGGGGGCGCTGTCCGGCGGCCAGCGCAAGCGGGCCAGCATCGCGGTCGAGCTGCTCACCAGTCCCGGGGTGTTCTTCCTCGACGAGCCGACCTCGGGACTCGATCCGGCCAGGGCGGCGGAGTTCATGCGGCTGCTGCGCCGGCTCGCCGACGGCGGGACGACGGTCGTGCTGGCCACGCACCACCCGCCCGACGTACGGAAGTGCGACAAGATCGCGTTCTTGGCCGGCGACGGGCGGCTGGCCTTCTTCGGCCCGCCGGCGGCGGCCTGCGCTTTCTTCGAGACCGACGACATCGAGGAGATCTACGAGCTGCTGGCCGGAGACGACACCGCACGGGAGTGGGGTGAGCGGTTCGCCGCCGGCCGAGCCGACGCGCCCGCCGCGACTCCTCAATCGAGCGTCGCCGAGTCCTCCGCCGCGGCGGGCGGCCGCATGATCGGGGCGATCGGCCAGTGGTCGTTGCTCACCCGGCGCAACCTGGACATCCTTGTACGCAACCGGCTCACGGTGGCCCTGCTGGCCGGCTCCCCGGTCATGGTCTTGCTCATGTTCGCCGTGCTCTTCCGGCCGGGGGCGTTCGACCCCACGCAGCCGAGCCCGAACGCCACGGTCATGATCTTGTTTTGGGTCGCGTTCGGCGGCTTCTTCTTCGGCCTGACCTACGGGCTGCTCCAGATCTGCACCGAGTTCGCGATCGTGCGCCGCGAACGCCTGGCCGGCCTGGGCGTCGGCCCGTACGTCCTGGCCAAGGCGACCGTGCTGTTGCCGCTGCTGGCCGTCGTCGACCTGCTCACGCTCGCGGTGTTGCGCGCGCTCGACCGGCTGCCGGCCGCGGACGCGGCGACGTACGGGGAGCTGTTCGTCACGTTGCTGCTGTCGTCGGCGGCGGCCCTCGCTCTCGGCTTGCTCACCTCGGCCGCCGTCGCCGATCCGGCGCAGGCCGCGATCGCCCTGCCGATGCTCTGTTTTCCCCAGGTTCTGTTCGTCGGAGCCATCCTGCCGGTGCCCGTCATGGCCGTCGCCGGACGCGTGCTGAGCTATCCGATGTCGAACCGGTGGGCGTTCGAGGGACTCGGACACAGCCTGGACGTCGCGTCGCTGTGGGCGCGCGGCGGTTCGCCGCTGGGGCCGCCGTTGCTGGCCTCGTACGGCGACACCTTCTCCCGTCCGTTGCTCGCCGACTGGGCGATCCTCGGCGGCTTCGCCGTCGCCTTCCTCGTGGCCGCCGGCCTCGTGCTCGGCCGCAAGGCCCCGGCTCAGCAGCGCTCCCGCGGCGCCAGCCCGGTGTAGTCGGGGGCGCGGTCCCGATAGGTCTCCGTTAAGAAGCGGACGAACAACTCCACGTCGCACAGGTTCGACACGACGCCGAGGGACACCCGGATCGCCCCGCCCGAAGGCAGGCCGAGCATCGGCAGGTAGTCGTCGATCGACAAGTCCGACCGGGCGGCCCGCCCGGTGAGCAGATCGTCGTCGATCGCGAAGGCGCCCTCGCCCGCGCCCGGATTGCAAAAGCAGCCGGTCCGCAGCGAGATGTTCCAGGCCGCGGCGTCGCGTGCGACCGCGCGCTCGTCGATGATCTCGCCGCCGGGGTCGAGGAGGTTGAGCGCCACGGTGCCGCCCCGCCGATCGCCGTCCCGCGGCCCGTACACCCGGACCATGGGGGTGCCGTCCCGATGCCGCAGGCCGTCCAGCCGCTCGAGCAGCCAGCCGGTGAGGCAGGCCACGCGCTCGTGGATGACGTCGATGCCGATGCCCTTGACCCAGGCCAGGCCCACCGTCACGTCGGGGATGGCGTGGAAGTTGAGGGTGCCGTCTTCGAACGCCGCCTCGTCCGCGGCCGGCACGTGCCAACCGCCGAGCGCGCTCACCACCTTGATCGTGCCACCGGAGAACCAGGGCCGGCGCAGCCGGGCGAGCGCCGCCCGGCGCGCGATCAAACATCCCACGCCGGTCGGGTAGCCGAACACCTTGTACCAGCTGATCGGGACGAAGTCCGGCTGGACGGCGCCGAGGTCGAGCCGGTTGGCCGACACGTAGGCGGCCGCGTCGAGCAGCACGTCATAGCCGTGCTCGTGCGCGAGATCGACCCAGTCGAGCGGATACTGCACGCCGGTGAAGTTGCTCTGTGCCGGATAGGCGAACAGGCCGCTGCCGGCCCCGGCGCCGAGCGCTCGCCGTACGGCGTCGGCCGAGGCGCGCAGGTCGGCCGAATCGGGCGCGATGTAGCCGGTCGCGGCGCCGTGCGACCGTGCGTACTCCCTGATCCCGTTGACCGAGTTGTGGTTGTCGGCCGTCAGCACGAGGCGCGTGCCGGCGTCGAACGGGTAGGCCTCGGCGACGAGCCGGCAGGCGCCCGTGGCGTTCGGGGTGAAGATGACGGCGTACTCGTCGGGTGCGGCGTTGAAGAAGGAAAGGATCGCCCGCCGGGTCCGGTCGATGAGCGCGGTGGCCGCGCTCGACGTGGGGTTCTCCGAGTGCGGGTTGCCGAAGCAACCTTCGCCCAGGCGGTCGACGTGCGCGGCCAACTGGGCGTACGAAGGCAGCCCAGCGCCTGTGTAGTCGAGATAGACGTGCCCGCGCGTGTCCAGGTAGCCGTACTCCCTGGCGCGCAGTTCGTCGAGTCCGCCCGTGGATGCGTACGCCGGGTAGGCGGTCAGAAAAAGCGAGCCGGACATGCGTTCCCCCGCTCGGCCGGTTTCTAGCAACCCCCTCAAAACGATGTATATGCCGCGAACATCCTGACAAGCGGATCCGGTGACCAAATGCGGCCGCGTGCGTCGCCGCACCGCACCGCACTGTGGTCGTGGTCGTGGTCGTGGTTGCGGTACCCCGGGGTTCCGGGCGGCCGGTCGAGGGCCGGCGCGACTGGACGGCTAAACTCATCGTCGGGCGAGCACGACGGGGGTCCACTCGCGGTTTGCCTTCCCACAATCCAGCCGAAAGAGGGATTTCCTTCCGTGAGCAAGCCTGTCGTCCTGGTCGCCGAAGAGCTCTCACCCGCGGGCCTCGCCCTGCTCGAGGGTGACTTCGAGGTCCGTCACGTCGACGGCGCCGATCGCGCGCGACTGCTGCCCGCCGTCACCGATGTGGACGCGCTGATCGTGCGCAGCGCGACCAAGGTCAACGCCGAGGTCTTCGCCAACGCGCGCGCGCTGCGCGTTGTCGCCCGCGCCGGCGTCGGGCTCGACAACGTCGACGTCGAAGCCGCCACCAAGGCCGGCGTCATGGTCGTCAACGCCCCGACGTCAAACATCGTCACCGCCGCCGAGCACGCCATCGCGCTGCTGCTGGCGACCGCGCGCAACGTGCCGCAGGGGCACGGCGCGCTCAAGCAGGGGGAGTGGCAGCGCAGCAGGTACACCGGCGTCGAGCTGCAGGGCAAGACCGTCGGTGTGCTCGGCCTTGGTCGCATCGGCGTCCTCGTCGCCCAGCGGCTGGCCGCGTTCGACATGAGGGTCATCGCCTACGACCCGTACGTGCAGGCCGCCCGCGCCGCACAGCTCGGTGTCCGGCTGGTCACGCTGGAGGAGTTGCTCGCCGAGAGCGACTTCATCACCGTGCATCTCCCCAAGACGCCCGAGACGGCCGGGCTCATCGGCGACCGCGAGCTGCGCATGGTCAAGCCCTCGGCGCGCATCGTCAACGCGGCCCGCGGCGGCATCGTCGATGAGTCCGCGCTCGATCTCGCGCTCAAGGAAGGCCGGATCGCCGGGGCCGGCATCGACGTGTTCGCCACCGAGCCGTGCACCGACAGCCCGCTGTTCCACC
>CALAED010000179.1 GCA_937891035.1 uncultured Thermomonosporaceae bacterium
CTGGCTGCTGTCGTCAGTCGGCTCGGTGAGGTCGATGGTCTCTTGCGCCTCGCGGATTCCGGTGGACGCCTCCGCGACCGCGCTGATCTGCTTGGCCTCCAGGATTCCGGACGTGACCTGCTGCAGCAGCACCCATCCGGTGACCACGATGACGGCCGTCGAGAGCAGCAGCGTGCCGGCGACCACGCGCAGCTGAAGCGAGCGGCGCCACATGCCGGCACCGGAGCGTACGGCCCTGGCGGCCGGTCGAAGTGCCCTTGGCACCAACCTCCGCAGTGTCGTACGCAACCGCGAATCAGCCCACATGGTGAGCACTCACGACCTGTTCTTTCCGGTCCTAGGTGGTCCCGGCCTTGTAGCCGACGCCGCGCACGGTGACGACGATCTCGGGGTGCTCGGGGTCCCGCTCGATCTTCGCCCGCAGCCGCTGGACGTGGACGTTGACCAGCCGGGTGTCGGCGGCATGCCGATAGCCCCACACCTGCTCGAGCAGAACCTCGCGGGTGAACACCTGACGCGGCTTGCGCGCCAGCGCCACCAGCAGGTCGAACTCCAGCGGGGTCAGCGGGATGTTGCGGTCCGCCCGCTTCACCGAGTGACCGGCGACGTCGATCGTGATATCGCCGATCTGCAGCACTTCCGGCGCCGGCTCGTCGGTGCGCCGCAGCCGCGCCCGGACCCGGGCGACCAGTTCCTTGGGCTTGAACGGCTTGACGATGTAGTCGTCCGCGCCGGATTCGAGCCCGAGGACTACGTCGACGGTGTCGCTCTTGGCGGTCAGCATCACGATCGGCACGCCGGACTCGGCGCGGATCTGCCGGCAGACGTCGATGCCGTCGGCGCCAGGCAGCATCAGGTCGAGTAGGACGAGGTCGGGCCGGGTCTCCCGGAACGCCTCGATCGCCTTGTCGCCGTCGTGCACGAATGACGGCTCGAAGCCCTCGCCGCGCAACACGATGCCGAGCATCTCGGCAAGAGCTAGGTCGTCGTCGACGACCAGTACACGTCCTTTCATGGCCCTCATCGTTTACCTGTAGTTACCGAGGCGAGGTGCCCCGGTTGACCTAGGCTACCCGCGTACCGCACGTGCACGACCCCTCACAAGCCGCTGTGTGTGATCGACGACGGCCGCGCGACAGCTTGAAGCCGATCGGCGGATTGTAGTTATGACGCCCGACGGATGCGGCCGGATGACCGCGATTCGGCGGAGCCTCCCGTCGCGCCCACGCTGCGCGTGCGCCCGCTGTGCTGTTGTGCCTCCGCTCAACGGCGGTGGCGGTTCCCACCCCTCTTGCACTCTTGCGGTGCTTTGTCCTCTTAGTTTGCTGCAAAAGCACCCTGAACTGAAAGTTTTTCGACGACGGCCTTACTTTCGGGGCGCGCGATGGCTCATGCCGAGTTGCGAAGAACGCGAGTGATGTCAAACCGTGAGCAGTACGCTGCGTCGCAGTTCAATCGCGCATGGTGATTTGCCTGATCTGAGAGCGCAGATCGGGAGGTGAGTGGACACATGGGGATTTCGTGGATTCGCAGCTGAGTGCCACGTCGTACCGCGTGCGCTGATCACCGCTCACCCGCCCGCCCGCCGGCCGCCGGCCGTCGGCTGCGGTCCGCCCGGCCGCGCGTGCGAGGATGACGTCATCGAGGGGGATGACCAGGACTCGCAGGCGACGCGGGGAGCGTAGATGTCGGACGGTCAGGCGTGGGCCCCGCCCGAATCGGGCGCGCCCCACGATGGTCGGTCCGGCGCGTACCGGAGCGGGTACACCGGCGCGCACCGAGGTGTCCGCCAGGACGCGCATCGGGACGAGGAGGCGGCCGCCGCCTACGGTCCGCCGCCGGGCGGCTGGCTCGGCACCGATCGGGCCGAACTGCTGGGCGGCGACATCCCGCTGCGGCCACTCGGCGTCGCCGAGATCCTCGACGGCGCCATCGTCAACATCCGGCACAATCCGCGCGGCGTGCTGGGTCTGTCGCTTGCCATCACCACCATCGTGCAGGTGCTGCAGTCGCTGATCACCTATTTCCTCATCGGCGACTACGCCCGCGACGAGATCACTCCGGTGCCGATCATGCGCTCGCTGGGCGCTCAGCTCACCGTCAGCCTGCTCGGCCTGCTGATGTCCGCGTACGCCGTGCTCCTGCTGGCCGGGATGCTCGGCCCGGCCGTGGGCCGCACGTTGTTCGGGCTGCCGGCGGCGCCCGGACAGGTCTGGCGCGACGCCCGGCCCGGGTTGCCACGGCTGGCCGGGGTTGCGACGATCATCATGATGATCTCCGTGCTCGCGGCGGTGCTGCCCCTGGTGCCGTTCGTCATCGCCGTCGCCGCCCCCACCACCTCCGCCGGGGCCGGGCTGCTCGCGGGCCTCATCGGGTTCCCGGCCGGGTTCGTGCTGATGGTCTGGCTGTACGTCCTGTTCGTGCTCGCCGCGCCGGCCGTCGTCATCGAACGGCAGGGCGTCTTCGCCGCGCTCGGCCGCGCGCGGCGGCTGGTCAAGGGCCGGTGGTGGCGAGTCGGCGGCATCTTGCTCCTCACCCTGCTTATCACGATCTTCATGGGCTTCTTCGCGCTGCGGATCCCCTTCGTGGTCGCTGAGTTCGTGTTCTTCGGCACCGAGCTCAGCGGCGGCGAGGTCTTCCTTCAGCTGACCCTCGACACCGCCGGCCGCATCGTGAGCTGGACGCTGACCATCCCGTTCGACGCCGGTGTGATCGCTTTGCTGTACGTGGACCGGCGGATGCGCCGCGAGGGCTTCGACCTGGAACTGCAGACCCGCGACGAGGCGGCCGCGCGGCCGGCCGACTTCCTCGACCTGTGGCGGCCCGCCCCGGCAGCCGCCGCCTCCTCCCCATCGCCGTCCCCGCCGCCCGCACCACCGGGGCCGCCCGCACCACCGGGGCCGCCCGCACCACCGGGGCCGCCCGCACCACCGGGAGCGGCCCATCCCGCACCGCGGGGGTGGCCGGGATGACCGCCCCCCGGCTCGTCGGCCGGCTCGCCGACCCGATCGGCCGCGACGAGGCCCGTGAGCTGGCCCGCCGCGAGCTCGACAAGCAGATCTACCATCGCGACGACCCGTCCATCGCCGATCGGGTCCTCGAAAAGATCAACGAATGGATCGAATCCCTGACCCGTACGATCAGCGGGGCCGAACAGCAAGACTCCGTCGGCGGCTGGATCGCCCTCGCCGTCATCCTCGTGTTGCTCGGGTTCGTGGCCGTCGCGATCATGTGGCGGCTCGGCGCCGTACGCGGCGCGGCGACGCGCAGGCGCGCGTTGCTGGCCGACGAGCCGATGAGCGCCGATGACCACCGCGCCGCCGCGGCCGGGCACGAGGCCGCCGGCCAGTGGGCGGAGGCGATCAGGGAACGGCTGCGGGCCGTCGCCCGCGACCTGGAGGAACGCGTCATCCTCGAGCCGCGCCCCGGACGTACCGCCGACGAACTCGCCGCCGAGGCCGGTGCCGCGCTGCCGGAGCTGGCCGCGGAGCTCGCCGCCGGCGTGCGGGTCTTCGACGAGATCTGGTACGGCGACCGCCCCGGCACCCCGGAGGGCTACACGCAGCTGACCCGGCTCGACGAACGCGTACGGGCCGCCAAGCCCCGCCCGATCGAGTCCCGTACACCGTCGTCCCGGCCGCCGGAGTCCCGCCCCATGGAGCCCGCCTCGTGACCGCGACCGGTGCGACACCCACGGCCGCTGCGCGGCGTCGCTACCGTAGCGTGCGGGGCGTGCTGCTGGCCGTGCTGGCGCTGATCCTCGTGGCGATCGCGCTGGCGGCGCTGCGGCCACGCGAGCGCCCGGAGGACCTCGATCCCGAGTCGCCGAGCGCCGCCGGGGCTCGCGCCCTGGTGCAGCTCCTCGCCCGGAACGGCACGCCCGTCACCGTGGACAGGAACGTCTCGGACGCGGCCGGGCTCATGCGCGCCCAGCCGGACGCCGTCCTCGTCGTCGTGCGCTCGGAGCGGCTGACCGCCACCGACTACGCCATCCTGCGCTCGCTGCCCGGTGACCTGCTGCTGGTCGAGCCGACCCGGACGGCGCTGCAGGAGCTGGCGCCGGGCGTACGGCAGGCCGACAACACCGATGAGCAGACGGTCCGGCCCGGGTGCGCGCTGAACGCGGCCAACCTCGCCGGCGACGCCGAATTCGACTTCGGGACGACGTACGAGGCGCCGCCCGGGGCCACCGGCTGCTATCCCGTCGCCGGCCGTCCCCACGTCGTCCGGCTGACCGTGCCAGGCCCGCGCACGGTGACGGTCGTCGGGTCGGGCTTCCCGTTCACCAACGACGGGCTGGTCGAAAGCGGCAACGCCGCGCTGGCCATGAATCTGGTGGGCGAGCGGTCATCGGCTGTCTGGCTGATGCCGCCGCTGCGCCGGCCGGGCGCCACCCCCGACAAGTCGTTCATCGACCTCGTGCCGTTCGGCGTGAAGCTCGCGGCTCTCCAGCTCGGCATCGTGGTGTTGCTGACCGCCCTGTGGCGGTCCAGGCGGCTCGGTCCCGTGGTGGCCGAGCCGCTGCCCGTCGTCGTACGGTCGGCTGAGGCGGTGGAGGGCCGGGCCCGGCTGTACCGCGCCAGGCGCGCCAGGGACCGCGCGGCGGACGCGCTGCGGGCCGGATCACGCGAACGGCTGGTCCGGCTGCTCGGCCTGTCGAGCAGCGCGGCTCAGGACATGTCCGTGGCGGCGCAGGTCACCGCCGCCGTCGCCGAGCGTACCGGCCGGCCGGCGGCGACGGTCGGCGCGGCCCTGTACGGTCCTGCACCAGGGGACGACGCGGAGCTGGTGGAGCTCGCCGACTACCTCGACGATCTCGAAGGGCAGGTGCGCCAGTGGTGAGCGAGAGCACGGCGAGTGCGGAGACCGTGCCGGCGATGGACTCGCAGCAGGCGCTGACGGCGCTGCGCTCGCTGCGCGGCGAGGTCGCCAAGGCGGTGGTGGGCCAGGACGCGGTGGTGACCGGCCTGGTCATCGCGCTGCTGTGCCGCGGCCACGTGTTGCTCGAGGGCGTTCCGGGGGTGGCCAAGACCTTGCTCGTGCGCGCCCTGTCCCAGGCGCTGTCGCTGGATGTCAAGCGGGTGCAGTTCACCCCCGACCTCATGCCGGGCGACGTCACGGGCTCGTTGGTGTACGACGCCAAGACCGCGGAGTTCGAGTTCCGCGAGGGCCCGGTGTTCACGAACCTGCTGCTGGCCGACGAGATCAACCGTACGCCGCCCAAGACGCAGGCGGCGCTGCTTGAGGCGATGGAGGAACGGCAGGTGTCGGTTGAGGGGTTGGGCCGGCCACTGCCCGACCCCTTTGTGGTGTGCGCCACGCAGAACCCGATCGAGTACGAGGGCACCTATCCGCTTCCGGAGGCCCAGCTGGACCGGTTCCTCATCAAGCTGACCGTGCCGCTGCCGTCCCGTGACGACGAGATCTCGGTGGTGCGGCGGCACGCGTCCGGCTTCGACCCGCGCGACCTGGGCGCCGCCGGAGTGACCGCGGTCGCCGGTACGGACGAGCTGGCGGCGGGCCGGGCGGGCGTGCGCGGCGTCCACGTGGACCCCAAGGTCGCCGGCTACATCGTCGACCTTTGCCGCGCCACCCGGTCGTCTCCGTCGCTGTCGCTGGGCGTCTCGCCGCGCGGCGCGACCGCGCTGCTGGCCACCTCGCGGGCGTGGGCCTGGCTGTCCGGCCGTGACTACGTGACTCCGGACGACGTCAAGGCGCTGGCCCGGCCGACGCTGCGCCACCGCGTGCAGCTGCGCCCCGAGGCCGAGCTGGAGGGCGCCACCGCGGACGGCGTCCTCGAGGGCGTGCTCACCACCGTCCCGGCTCCCGCCTGATCCGATGGCGCTCACCGGCCGCACGGCGTCGCTCGCATTGCTCGGCGCGATCGTGTTGCTGTTCGCGCCGAGCTGGGCGGTGTTTGCCGCCATCGAGGGCGTGCTCGCGCTCGGCGTCGCCGCCGATCTTCTGCTGGCCGGCAACGTGCGCCGGGTCGCCTTGCACCGCACCGGCGACGCCAACGTGCGGCTCGGCGAGACGGCGGAGATCGGTCTGATCCTGGAAAATCTCGGCGCCCGCCCGGTCCGCGCCCGGGTCCGCGACGCCTGGCCGCCGAGCGCGGCCGCGACGCCGCGGTCCGTCCGGCTGACCGTGCCGCCGGGCGAGCGCCGCCGCGTCGACCTGCGGCTGACACCCACCCGGCGCGGCGATCGCAAGGCGGTGACCGCCACCATCCGCTCTTATGGCCCGTTGGGGCTGGCCGCGCGGCAGCTGTCCCGGCCGGCGCCGTGGACGGTGCGGGTGCTGCCGGCCTTTCCGTCGCGCCGCCACCTGCCGGGGAAGCTGGCCAGGCTGCGCGAACTGACCGGCCAGCACGCGGCGTTGATTCGCGGCCAGGGCACGGAGTTCGACTCGCTGCGGGAGTACGTCGACGGCGACGACGTACGGTCCATCGACTGGCGCGCCACCGCCCGGCGCGCGGATGTCGTCGTGCGGACGTGGCGTCCGGAGCGCGACCGCCGCATCCTGCTCGTCCTGGACACCGGGCGGACCGCCGCCGGGCGGGTGGGCGACATCCCTCGCCTGGACTGCTCGATGGACGCCGCGCTGCTGCTGGCCGCGCTGGCGTCGCGGGCCGGCGACCGGGTGGACATGCTGGCCTACGACCGGCGGGTGCGCGCCCGCGTCGAGGGGGCCGCCCGCACCGAGGTGCTGCCGGCGATGGTGCAGGCGATGGCGCCGCTCGAGCCGGGGCTCATCGAGTCGGACGCCGCCGGGATGGTCTCGACGATCATGGCCCGGGTGCGGCAACGTTGCCTCGTCGTCCTGCTCACCGAGCTGAACACGGCCGCGATCGAAGACGGCCTGTTGCCGCTG
>CALAED010000180.1 GCA_937891035.1 uncultured Thermomonosporaceae bacterium
GCGAGTCCGGCGGCACGGAGTCGCCGCCCGCGGGGCAGCCGGTGACGCGGTCCGCCGCGGCCGCGTCGCTCGCCGGCGTCTGCCCCGCCACGATCGTCCTCCAGGACGACTGGTGGCCCCAGGCGGAGACGGGCGCGCTGTACCGGCTGCTCGGCGAGCCCATCAAGATTGACAAGGCCAAGAAGCGGGTGTCCGGTCCGCTCGTGGCCGACGGCGCCGCCACCGGCGTCCGCGTCGAGATCCGTGCGGGAGGGCCGGCCAACGGATTCACCCGTGCGGCCAAGGTGCTCTATCTCGACAAGCAGGTCATGCTCGGCTCGGCCGACATCGACCTGGCCGCCGCCGCGAGCAACGGCGCCCAGCCGCTCCTGCCCGTCTTCGCGACGATGGACATCTCGCCGCTCGTCTTGATGTGGGACCCGCGGGCGCATCCCGACTGGAAGACCATCGCCGACATCGGCAAGACCGATACCCGGGTCCTCTACTTCCCCGGCTCGACGTACATGGAATACCTCGTCGCCGCCGGAATTCTCCGCAAGTCCCAGGTGGAAGACTCCTACGACGGCACCCCGGCCCGGTTCGTCGCCGAGCGCGGCGAGATCGTGCAGCAGGGCTACTTGACGAACGAGGTCTATCAGTTCGAGCACGAGTTGCCGCAATGGAAGAAGAAGGTCGCCTGGCAGTTGGTCGGCGCAGCCGGATATCCCAACTATCCGGCCGCCGTCGCGATCCGGCCCGACCGCAAGGCGGAGCTCGCGCCGTGCCTTGAGAAGCTGGTGCCGATCATGCAGCGATCGGCGGCGGCCTATGCGGCCGACCCGGCGCCCACGATCGCGCTGATCGTCCGGCTGGTCCAAGACTACGGCGCCTTCCCCTACAGCTCGGCGCGCGGGACCAACGCGATCGCGACCATGAAGCGATACGGCATCATCGGCAACGGCCCGAACACGACCGTCGGCGACTTCGACCCCGCGCGCGTCCAAAAGATCATCGATATCCTGCGGCCGCTCCTCGCGGCGCAAAACCGGCCGATAGCCGCGGGGCTGCGCCCGGGCGACATCGCCACGAACGAGTTCATCGACCCCCGGATCGGGCTGCCGTAGGTGTCCGCCGAGTCGCCCCTGTTCAACCCGATCGCCGCGCTGTACGAGCGATACGCGGAGGTCAACGACGGCGTATACCGGCCGTTCCTGCACGGCGCCCTCCCGGCCGCCGGCGACCGGGCCGTGGACCTCGGCTGCGGCTCTGGACGGTTCACCGGCATGCTGGCCGACCGCTACAAGCATGTGGTGGCCGTCGACATCGCCGACCGCGAGATCGACATCGCGACGCGCAAGCGCGCCCGCCCCAACGTCACCTACCGGGTGGCCGACCTCCTCGACCTGACGCCGGACCGCGACGGCCGGTTCGACGTCGTGCTGTCGGTCAACGTGCTGTTCAACCTGTTCCGCGACCACGACCCGGACGAGGTGTTCCACCACGTGCGGTCGCTGGTCGCGCCCGGCGGCACGGCCGTCATCGTGGACGTCGTGTCCGCGCGCTCGGACTCGGCGCTACGACATCGCTGGTGGGGCATCGTGGACGCCGCCCGCACGTTCGGCCGGCACCGGTCGGCCGCGGCCGCCTGGACGGTGCTGCGGCTGCGGCAGCATCCGGTGTGGATGCGGCACGCCCGCGGCAACCGTTCGCTCACGAGGGCCGCGTTCCACAAGCGCTGTGCGGCCGTGTACCCCGGCGCCCGTTTCACCGATCGGCTCGACCCGTTCCTGTGCGCCGTGCGCTGGACGAACACCGCCGATGGTCAGGGCTCGGCCTCGGCGTAGTCCTCGGCCGTCGGGTCGATCCGCACCGGCCGCTGCTCGAGCAGGTCGAACGCCTCCGAGACGTCACGGGTCCAACCGACGGCGTCGAACACCTTCGGCCGGGCGAAACCCGCGTCGAGCAGATGCGTCATCAGATCGCGCAGCGGGTCGTACAGCCCGTACGGATCCAAGATCACGAGCGGCTTGTCGTGCAGGCCGAGCACCCGGGCGCTCCAGATCTCGAACAGCTCCTCCAGCGTGCCGAGCCCGCCTGGCAGGACGAGGAAGGCGTCGGAGCGGCGGTCCATCTCGGCCTTCCTGCTGCGCATGTCCGTGGTGACGATCAAGGTGGTGGAGTCGTGGTCGGCGATCTCGATGTCGACGAGCGTCTGCGGGATGACCCCGACCGTCTCAGCTCCGCCGGCCCGGGCCGCGCCGGCCACGGCGCCCATGCACGAGACCGTGGCGCCGCCGCTCACCAGGCGATGGCCGCGGCGCGCCAGTTCGGCGCCCGTCTCGGCGGCGAGATCGAGGTAGCGCCGCTCGATGCGGCTGCTGGACGCGCAGAATACGCAGATCTTCATCGAGTGTCGTAACTCCCGTCGTCAAGCGCCGTTGCCCGCTTCGCGGGCGGCGGCCTGCTGCGCCTGCCGCTCCCGCGACTCATGGGCGCGCATGATGATCTGGATGACCTCATCGGGATCGTCGGTCAGGTGCAGCAGCTCGGGATCGGCGGCGGAGATCTTGCCGCTCGACAGCATCTTATCCTTGATCCACTCCAGCAGGCCGCGCCAGTAGTCGGTGCCGACCAGCACGATCGGGAACCTGGTGATCTTCCCCGTCTGGACCAGGGTGACGGCCTCGAACATCTCGTCCAGCGTGCCGAACCCGCCCGGCAGCACGACGAACGCCTCGGAGTACTTCACGAACATCGTCTTGCGCACGAAGAAGTAGCGAAACTCAAGGCCGATGTGGATGTGGTCGTTCATCTTCTGTTCGAAGGGCAGCTCGATGCCAAGCCCCACCGACGTGCCGCCGACCCGGTCGGCGCCCTTGTTGGCGGCCTCCATAATGCCGGGGCCGCCCCCAGTGATCACGGCGTACCCGGCGTCGGCCAGCTTGGCGCCGATCCGCTCGGCGAGCTCGTACTCATCGGTGCCGACCTTGGTGCGGGCCGAGCCGAACACGCTCACCGCCCGGCCCAGCTCGGACAGCAGCCCGAAGCCCTCGACGAACTCCGCCTGGATCCGCAGCACCCGCCACGGGTCGGTGTGCACCCAGTCGGCCGGACCGCGGCCGTCGAGCAGCCGCTGGTCGGTCGTTGTCTGCGGCACGGCCCTGCCGCGCAACATCGCGGGTCCCTGACGGCGCATCGGCGGCGGCAACTCACGTTCCATGCGCACAACCGTAACCGGACTTCGCGGCCCGGCCGGTTCCAACCGACTCCTTCGAGAGGAACAGGCGAAGTAGCGTCATGTCGATGCGTCTGATGCGCCGCTTGCTCACCATGATCGCCGGTATGCCGTTGCTCGCCGCGTGCGCGACGAGCGCGCACGACGCACCGGTCCCGGGCGTGGGCGGCGTCCGGCTCAGCTCAGCCAGCTGCGCAGGCGGCGCTCGCAGTCGCGGATGCGGGGGATCTCGACGTACTCGTCGCGGGTATGGGACAGCGGCGGGTCTCCCGGGCCGTAGTTGACGGCCGGGATGCCCAGCTCGGCGAACCGGGCCACGTCGGTCCAGCCGAGCTTGGCCCGCGCGGTGCCGCCGGTGGCCGCAACGAAAGCGGCCGCCGCCGGATGCGTGAGGCCAGGCCGGGCGGGCGGCGAGGCGTCGACAACGGTCACCGCGAAGCCGCTGAACATCTCGCGCAGACGGTCTTCGGCTTCAGTCAGCGACATGCGCGGCGCGAACCGGTAGTTGACCGTCACGACGCACTCGTCCGGGATCACGTTGCCGGCGACGCCGCCGCGCACATAGACCGCGTTGAGGCCCTCGCGGAATTCGAGGCCGTCCACGACCGGACGGGCCGGTTCGTAGGCGCGCAGCACGTCGATGATCGCACCGGCGTTGTGGATGGCGTTTGACCCCATCCACGCCCGCGCGCTGTGCGCCCGCTCCCCCGCCGCACGTACCTCGACGCGGATCGTGCCCTGGCAGCCGCCCTCGACGATGGCGGCCGTCGGCTCCATCAGCACGGCGAAGTCGCCGGCGAGCAACTCGGGCCGGGTCCGGGCCAGCCGCCCCAGGCCGTTGCGCGCCGCCTCGACCTCTTCGCAGTCGTAGAAGATGTACGTCACGTCGCGGTTCGGCGCCGCCACGGCGGCGGCCAGCCGCAGCATGACGGCCACGCCGCTCTTCATGTCGGTGGTGCCGCAGCCGTACAGCCGATCGCCCTCGACGCGAGACGGCAGGTTGCCGTTGAGCGGGACGGTGTCGATGTGGCCCGCGAGCACCACCCGCTCGGCCCGGCCGAGCGAGGTCCGCGCGATCACCGCGTCGCCGGACCGCTCGACGGTCAGGTGCGGCAGCGCGGCGAGCGCCTCGGCGATGGCGTCGGCCAGCCGCTTTTCGTGACCGCTCACCGACTCGATGTCCACGATCGCCGCGGTGAGGTCTTTCACGTCAGAGAGCAAATCAAGCCGCATGGATCCCCACATTAGTGGGGCGGGGGTGTCCGAACGTGGCCACCGGTCCAGACCACTTCTCCGCTCCTGCCGTCGGGTAACCGTCAGGACTGACAATGCGAGGCGCCGTCATATGTTGGTTATTTACCTAACAAACTTATTGGGCGTAGATAACCTACGCAGCAGCATTGGTCAGACCTGATCGGAGATCCCCGCCATGTCCCGATCCCACTTAAGCCGTCGACACGTCCTGGCCCGTACCGCCGCGGCGGCCGGCGGGCTCGCCCTCGCCGGAACCGCGTCCGGCCTGGGCCCAGTGACCTCGGCGATCGCCGCGGCCGCCGCCAGACCGCGCATCTACACCCGAGCCGAGTGGGGCGCGCGGCCCCCGGACTTCCCTGCACAGATCATCAACAAGCCCGACCACCTCGTCGTCCACCACACCGCGTCGAACAACGTCACCGACCTCTCCCTGAACCAGGCGTTCAGGCTCTCGCGCTGGATCCAGGACCTGCACCAGCTCACCAACGGCTGGGGCGACACCGGAAACCAGCTCACGATCAGCCGCGGCGGCTTCATCATGGAGGGCCGCAACCGTACCCTGCAGGCCATCGACCAGGGCAGGAACGTCCTCGGCGCGCAGACGGCCGGTCACAACAGCCACACACTCGGCATCGAGAACGAGGGCATCTACGTCAGCGCCCGGCCCACCCTGTGGCTCTGGGAATCCCTCGTCGAGACGCTCGCGTGGCTGTGCGACGGCTATGACCTCGACCCACATCAGTCGATCGTCGGTCACCGCGACTACGTGGCCACGCAATGTCCGGGTGACGTCTTCTACGCGATGCTGCCCGATCTGCGCGACGACGTCGCGAGCCTCCTCGGTCTGCGCCGCGGCGACCGTACGGCCCGGGCGAGGCGTACGGCGCGTTCGACGAGCGCGACGAGCGTTCGGTCCGGATTGCCGGGATCGGCCGCTCCGCTCGACCACGGCCCGGCCCTCGGCCCGGCCGAACCCCTTCGTTAGACCTCGACCAGTCCCCCG
>CALAED010000181.1 GCA_937891035.1 uncultured Thermomonosporaceae bacterium
TTTGCCGATCCTCACAGCGCGCAGGCGCGGTCGGGGTTTGGGGGCAGCAGCGGAGGATGGCGAGTCGTCCGCTGGGGGGTGGGTCGTCGGATCGGCGTTCAGCATCGGAAAAGTGGAGAAGGAAAAGATTCGAATTCATACCCTCATGATACACTGAAAACTCATTCGGCTGACATGCAGCTGGATTATTTCACAAGCTCTGAATCCTAAGTCAATATTAAAACACCTGGTCAGGTGGTCAAGGCAGAACTGGTCGTCTTCCTCGGTGTAAAAGCATACGGCGCGGTGGTTGCCGCGCTGAATGATGTGCCAGGGGATCCCGACAAGACTGAGCCGTACCCACCGGGGCATCGTTGGAGATTAACTAATCAGGGAGGGCCGATGTTCCATAGGACAAGGTGGTGTCCGCGCGATAGGATGATCGCCACCGTCCTCGTCGCGGCGCTTGCCCTTCCCGCGATGGCTGTACTTGCCCTGTCGGCGTATGCGGCGCAGGCGCCGGGCATTGCGACCGTCAGTGCCGCCGCCGACGCCATCACGGTACGCGGATCGACGGGGGACACCCCCGCGGAGTCGATCGCGATCTACGCGCTGGGCGGTTGGCAGCGGCGCGGCGACTATTCGGGGCAGTCCCCGGTCGCTACCACCGTGCCCGGCAGTGACGGAATCTTCTCGGCCCAGTTCGGCCGCTTCGGTGGCGACCATGACCGATTTTACGACAAGTTCATTGCGGTTGCCCAATCGGCGGGTTCGAACACAGTCCTCGGCCCGGCCCGCTTCGTTGACGACGTCCAGTTCCTCGGGAGCAATGACCAATCCTACCCGGCTGCGGCGGGCAAAAAAGGCCTGCAGATCCAGATGACTGACGACGCCGAGGTACTCGGCGTGCAGCACGCGGCGATCAACGCCCGGCTGGACCGGCTGATGCTCAAGGAGTTCGCCCTCGGCGCCATCGAGTTCTCCTCCGGCGGACGCACGTTCTACTTCGATACCTCCGCGGTGCGGGCCTTGGACAGCTCGGTCAAGCCGTTGTCGGACAATGGGGCGCTGGTCACCCTCATATTGACCCTCCACCAGGATTCCCGGCCCAACTCTGCCTGGCCGGTGCTGGTCCATCCGGATGCCGAGGTCGGGCGCGGCACCGTGTACGCATTCAACACGGCCACCTCCGAAGGTGTCGCGTACTTCACTGCGGCGATGGAGTTCCTCGGTCAGCGGTACTCGCGGGCCGACCACGAATACGGCCGGGTCGTGGGCTATATCGTCGGCAACGAGATCGATGCGCAGGAGACCTGGTACAACATGGGGCGGAAACCGCTGGCGGCGTTTCTGCGGGACTACAGCCGGGCACTGCGAATCGTGTGGCAGGCGGCGCGCAAGGCATACACCAACGTGCGGGTCTACATCAGCCTCACCCACTACTGGACCCAGTCCATTAAGCCCGACGATCCCGAATACGCCTACAAGCCCCGCGACCTTGTCGGCGCGCTTGCCGACCTGACCGCGCGGAACGGGGACTTTCCGTGGGCGGTGGCTTACCACCCGTACCCAGAGAACGCGTTCGACCCCGCGTTCTGGAACGACGAGACGGCCACCAGCGATGTCGATACGATTCGCATCACTTTTAAGAACATTGAGGTGCTGCCGCGCTACCTTGCCCAGAATCGGCTGCGTTACCGTGGCCAGCCACGTCGGATCATCCTCTCCGAGCAGGGGTTCCACTCCGTCGATTACACCGACGCGCCATTGCGACTGCAGGCGGCGGCCTACGCCTACGCCTACTACAAGATCAAGTTTACCGACGGCATCGACGCGTTCATCCTGCACCGGCACATCGACCACCAGCGCGAGGGCGGTCTGCGACTTGGCCTGCGGACGTGGGACCCACAGCACGCCCGACCCGCCATCCCCGCTGACCGCAAGCCGATCTACGAGGTATTCAATTACATCGACACCGAACGGTCGCTGGAGGTCACCGAGTTCGCCAAACCGATCATCGGGATCGCCGACTGGAAGGACGTCATCCCGACCTTTGACCCCGCCAAGCTTGCCGAGCGCCCGCTCACCTACCTCGCCCCGGTCCGGCTGGATGCGACCCTGACCGATGAGCGGGTGATCGCAGACTTTGAGAACGGCAGCGATGGCTGGCGGCCCTCGGACAACGCGAACGCGGTCGAGCGTAAGGCCAGCAGCGTCGCGCCGTCCGGCAGCTACACCCTGAAGGTCAGCTTCGACCGCGACCTGCAGCCCTGGTCGTACCACAACCGGGCTTGGCGCGGCACAGACGTCGTGTTCGACCAGCCGGTGGACGCCCGCGCCAGGCCGCACCTGTCGGTGTGGATGCGGATACCGGATTCGGCTGACGACAACTTCAAGCCAGGCAACGTGTTCTACGCCAAGGTCCGCGTCTACGGCCGAGGCGGGCAGGTGGCCGACGGCATGGGCCGGCTCGACCCCACCCACGGCTGGAACCGGCTCACGGTCGACCTGTCAGGATGGCAGCAGCGCTCCGCCATCTCGCGGATCAAGGTGTGGGCACGCGGCAGCAGCGGCGATGACTGGAAGGGCG
>CALAED010000182.1 GCA_937891035.1 uncultured Thermomonosporaceae bacterium
GCCGACGACCAAGTTCATTCCGTTGCCGATCTCATCCCAGGTCGGCCGATCGCCCTCGACCAGGCGCGACAAGATGGCACCGGCGAAGAGCAACGCGTCGATCACCATGCCGCGTAACCACATCAGGCTCCGCAGCTTCAGCGCCTCCATCTTCGGCAGCTTGCGCGGCGGCTCGACTAGCCGCGCCACGCCGGCCGCCTCGAGCGCGGGGATCTCATAGCGACGCCGGAAAACCCACGAGTAGTACCCAGCCGCGCCGAACAGGGCGAGCACGGCGGACATGATCTGCAGTGTCAGCGGGATGCCGACGTCGTCCTCGATCGACGTTCCGTCGTAGCGGTCCACGGTTAAGGTCCCCAACGCCAGCGCGCCCGCGAGATCAACCAGCACCCAGGCGACCAGCGTGTAGGCGAACGCGGATGAGGGTGCGACTCGGCCACGCTGTATCGCGGTCTCGACGTAACGCCGTGATGCTGCCGCCCGCAGTGCTCGGCACGCCAGGAAGCCGACGATGGCGATCGGCGTGATGATCGCGACCGGCGTCCAGTCCACGTCGGCCCGTGCGTGCACGCCCCGGCCGATGATGACGGCAGCCGGCGTCGCCGCCAGCACGATGGCCACGAGGCCCACGAACCAGTTGACTCCGCGCATGACGGCCCCCGGACAACGAGTTTGAAACTCGATTGACTAACGCAAAGACTAGTGCCGGTCACAGTCCGGAACGTCGCCCACCGGGACGCGGAGTTCGGCGAGCGCGCGATCGTGCTCTTCCGCACCGCAGTGGCGACGTAGCGGTACCTGGCGGATGCCCTGGCAACCGTGGCCAGGTCCTACCGCGACGCCTTTTATCGCGGCTGCTTGAACCGTTCGACGAGGTGGCGGCGTGCAAGCTCCTTGCCCGGATCACCAACGACGCGGAGGACGTTGACCGGCCGGGGGCGTCGAGCCGGGAGCGGTCGGCCGACGTCGCGGAGAAAGTGGCCGTTGGATAGCGGGTCCGCCAACGTAATGCTCGCCGCTCACCGACCGAACGCGGTCAGGGCCGGAAGCGGCGAAGCGGCTTGACATGCCAGACAGCCGGTGGCGAGGCTTGTCGCGCACCAGCGGAACCCCTCATCTCACGAGGACCACGTGGCTCTGACTGACCATCCTTTTCAGACGGCCTGTCCTGATTTTCCGTTCCAGCAGCCCCTGCATGCACCGCTCCGGCTTGCTCCCGAGCATCGTGCGCTCGCCGGGTTGTCCGCGGTGCGGGTTCGGCTGCCCGAGGGCCAGGCTGACGAGTTCGCCTGGCTCGCGGTGAGTTACGCAGCTGTCCAGAAGGTCTACCGGGATCCGGCGTTCTCCCGCGCCCAGGCCGATGGCGTGAAGCCGTTCCTGAAGTTGGCGCCGGTCCTGGTCGCGCTTGACGGTGAGGAGCACCTGCGTATCCGCCGGCTGGTGAAGTCGGAGTTCACGCCGGCGAAGGTCCGCCGCCTGGCCTCGATGATCGAGGCCCGGGCCCGGCGGTTGTTGGATGCGATGGCCGACAGGGGCCGCGCCGACCTGGTCGCCGACTTCGCGATGCCCTTGACCATCGAGACCATAGCCGGGCAGCTCGGTGTTCCCGAGCAGGACCAGGCCCGGTTCCAGGAATGGGGTACCGGCCTGCTGGCGACCGGTGAGGGCGCCCACGAGCGCAATCAGGCCGCCATGGTGGCGATGTGCGAGTACATGGCCGGGCTGATGGCGGCCCGCCGCGGCACCGACGATGGCGACGGCGACCTGCTCGCCATGATCGGTGAGAATGCCGCGGCGACCGGCGTATCCGACTTCGAGGCCGCGTTGTTGGCCGCGAGTCTGGTCGGCGGGGGCTGGGAGAGCACCGCCAGTTCGATCGTCACCTTTACGCTGCGGCTGCTGACCGAGCGCGACGAGGACGGCGTCCCGTACTACGCGCGGCTGTGCGCCCGCCCCCAGCTCATTCCCGCCGCGATCGAGGAATTGCTGCGCACGACCCCCAATTCCATTTTCGGCGCCACCCAGCCTCGCCGCGCCCTCGAAGACGTCGACCTGGACGGTGTGCTCGTCCGCGCCGGCGAGATCGCCATCCCTTCCCATGACGCGGCGGCGCTCGATCCACGTGAGTTCCCTGACCCCGACCACCTCGATTTCGAACGAGGCCACAACTCGCACATGGCGTTCGGCTCCGGGGCACACGTCTGCATCGGTGCCCCGCTGGCGCGTGCAGAGCTGCGGATCGCCTTCGAGGGGCTCACCGAACGGTTCCCCGGGCTGCGGCTCGAGGCAGAACCGTCTGAGCTGGTGTGGAAGTGGGATGGCACGATCCGTCAGCCGACCGCCCTGCCCGTAGCCTGGTGACCGTGTGTTCGCCCGCCGGGTCCTACTCTTGTTTGGCCACGGTTCCCTGCCACTCATAGTCCATGCGGTGGCCGTCGATATTGAACGGTGAAATGGTGGCGTTGATCACCTGACCGGTTGCGGGCAGGGACCGCAGACGTGCGAGGCTCTCCTGCGGCTCTTGCGTAGGAGTGATGATCGACGACCAGACTTGCCGAAGTCGTTCGCCAGAAGTGCACCCAAGTGACGCGGAGCCCGACTCAAGCAGCTTCGTGTCTTCGGCCACCCATGTGAGCCGATATTCGTCACTGGTGTTGATGTCGGTCGGTCCGTTGTACGTCCCGTGAATGGTTATCTCGGTGGCCCATTCGGAATCGGAGGTCGCCGTCACCTGCGCATCAAAGAGGACGAGGCTTTCGGGGTGGTCCGGATAGGAGATGGCGCGGAATACGTGGTAATTCCCCAGTGTCAGGTCGTAGAGGTTCTTTACATCGTCGTCGGCTCTGCTCAGACCAGCAGAAGTGTGGTGCGACGTTCAAGCAAACGTCCCGAAAGCGGCTGGAGTAAATCCACGAGGTAGGTCCGAGAACTCGCAAGCCGAGCGCCCCCCGAAGTCGGTGTCGAGCGTGGCAAGCACGTTACCCTTTATTTTCTCGCCGTTGATGATGCCGGAAATGGCGGTCCGGACAGCGATCTCAGTAACCATAAGGGCCACCTTCGAGTTAATGGAAATTGCTGGTTTGTAACCTCAGAGTACATGAGCTGTGACTCCATGTACACGACTGCCTTACCGCAAGTTCCGCGTACGCCGGAGGCCGGCCGTACGCCGGCGGGCGTAAGTCGAGAGCCGCCACCGGACGGATGCCCGGACTCGGGCCGAGCGGCGACCGTTGCGACGGCACCACCGAACGGGAGGAGATCACCTTGAATCGGCGCAACGCATTGCGGGCGCTCACCGCGACCGCCGGCGCGGCGGTGTTCGCGGCCGCCGGCGCCACGAGTTCGGGCATGGCTCAGGCACAGGCACAGGCACAGGCGCAGGCGCAGGGCGCACCGGACGACCGGACACTGGTCCAGTGGATCGACGGCAACGCCACCCCGCTCAGCACCGCCGAAGCGGGCGGTCCGCTGGACGACCTCGCGCCGCTACGGCGGTCGATCGGCACCGCCACGATCGTCGGGCTCGGCGAGTCGGCTCATCGGGTGCGCGAGGAGACCACGCTCAAGCACCGCGTCCTGCGGCTTCTGGTGGAACGGATGGGGTTCCGGTCCGTCGCCTGGGAAGAGGACTGGACGCTCGGGCTTGCCATCGATGAGTACATCCGTACCGGCAAGGGGGATTTGGCCGCGCTGATGGGCCGGATGAGCATCGCCTGGCGGACCACGGAGGTCGCCGGCGTGCTGCGGTGGCTGCGCGACTTCAACGCCGGCCGTGCGGACGACGACAAGGTGCGGTTCGTCGGCGTGGAGTACTTCGCGACATCGCAGGTGGCGTACGACGCCGTGGCCGCGCATGTCGCGAAGGCGGATCCGGCCCGGCTCGCCAAGGCGCGGGAGCACCTTGCGGTCATCCGGCCGTTCACCACGGACATGGGCGCCTACGTCCGCTGGTACCTCGAGCAGACCGACAAGGAGCGCTACATCCGGCATGCCCGGCAGCTGTACGAGCTGGTCGAGGCGCTGCCGCATCGGCACGCGGACCGGGCGTACGCGCTGGCGCTCCACCACGCCCGGCAGATCGTGTCGTTCTACGAGCACTTCACCCTGCAGGGCAGCGCCAACTTCGCCTACCGGGACGCGCACGCCGCGCAGAACCTGCGCTGGTGGCGGTCATTCAGCCAGGACAAGATCGCCTACTGGGCGGCGAGCGGGCACACCGCCGTCGCGCCGGATCTGCGCATCACCGTCCTTCCCGACACCGAGGTGCGTTTCGCCAGCGTCGGCTCGTATCTGGGCCGCTGGTACGGGCGGGACTACCGATCGATCGGATTCACCTTCGACCACGGAACGGTGGGCACCGAGGACGGCGGCTCGGTTGCCGCGCCGCCACCAGCCGCGAACTGGTTCGAGCGGCCGTTCGGCGCGGTGCGCCATCGGCAGTTCGCGCTCGACCTGCGGGCGCAGGCCCCGGCGGGGGTACGGGATTGGCTGCGGGCGCCGGTCACCACTCGCGGCGTTCCCGAGCTCGTCCCGGACCGGCCATATGACTCGTTCACGAGCGGCGGCACCCTGATCCAATGGTTCGACGTGATCGTGCACCGCCAGGACGTCACCGCGAGCCGGTCCATCTAACGGCACGCGACCCGGCCCGGATCGACGATCCGGGCCGGGTTTCGCTTCGGCTCTCGCCGGAACTCACCGCCCATGGCCACTGACGCCATATGCGGGCATGCCCTCTTACGGGCGAGCAAAAGTCGGCAGATTTCGAAAGGCGGGGGCGTTTTCACCGTACGACGCGAGTGGCCTGCCGGTGGCCCGCATATGGCTTCAGGGTGAACGCGCCGCCCCCGCGTCCCCCGCGTTGCCCGCTGTGACCGCCGCCGGCACGCTTGCGCGGCCGGGATCGCCGCCGTCGCGCACCCGCGCAAGGGGCAGGGCACCGCGCCCCCCGGGCCCCGCGGCGAGGGGTACGGGCGGCGCCGAGAGCGCCCGATGCCGCTCCCTTCGAGCTGTCAAACCCCTGTCTGAGCTGTGAAGGCGTCGGTCAGACTTATCGCATAAGATCCGTTAAATCACGCCGAGCGGGCTTGACGATCGGCGGGTTAGGGCGCAACCGACCGCGCCGGCCCGCAACGGCCCGGAGGCCGGACGAGTCGGCACGTTGATGTTAAGTGCATTGATGGTCTTCGTTCATCTTGAGTTCACTTATGGCGTTTTGCATGTCTTGGACGACGGCGTTCCATATACGGCGATTCCTGCGGCGCCGCCGCGGGCCGACACCAGATAAGGGAAACGACAAGGTGAGCATCCCATTGCGTAGATCAATGCGCTCCGCGACGGTTGCGGTGGCGCTGACCGGGGCGCTGGTCGCCTGTGGCGGTGGCTCCGATGACGGCGGTGGCGGTGCCGGCCAAGGGGGAGGCCAGCAGCAGCTGTCGGGCACGATCAAGATCGATGGATCGAGCACCGTCGCCCCGTTGACCACGGTCGCCTCGGAGCTGTTCCAAGAGGAGCAGGGCCGCGTCCAGGTCCCTGTCGGCACGTCGGGCACCGGCGGCGGGTTCGAGAAGTTCTGCAACGGCGAGACCGACATCTCCGACGCGTCCCGTCCGATCGAGGACGACGAGAAGGCCGCCTGCCAGAGCAAGAGCATCGCCTATTCGGAGTTCCAGGTCGCCAACGACGCGCTCACCGTAGTGGTGAGCAAGAGCAACACCTGGGCGAAGTGCCTGACCGTCGACCAGCTCAAGAAGATCTGGCAGAAGGGTTCCAAGGTCAACAACTGGAACCAGGTCGACCCGCAGTTCCCGAACGAGCCGCTGAAGCTCTTCGGCGCGGGCACCGACTCGGGCACCTTTGACTACTTCACCGAGGCCATCAACGGCGAAGAGGGCAACAGCCGCAGCGACTACCAGCCCACCGAGGACGACAACGTCACCGTGCAGGGCGTGTCCGGCTCCAGGGGCGGCCTGGGTTACTTCGGCTTCTCCTACTACGAGGAGAACTCGAGCAAGCTGAACGCCGTGCAGATCGACGGTGGCGACGGCTGCGTGACGCCCAG
>CALAED010000183.1 GCA_937891035.1 uncultured Thermomonosporaceae bacterium
CCGGTCCAGGTCGGCCAGCCGGTCGGCGTGGGTGAGCCGCTCCCGGCGATCGTCCGGCACCCCGCCGACCCCCCCGTGCTCCCAGGGCCCGCCGGACCGCGGGCGCGGCTGGATCAGGGCGTGGTCGCGAAGCGGGTCGATGCGCGGCAGCGGTCCGCCGCCGCGCAGCAACTCGCCGAACGGCGTCGTCCCCGGCAACTCGCCGAAGGCGAAGACCTGGCGCACGTACGACCGGTCGGCGGCGTCGATGGCCAGCCCGCCCAGCGGCGGCGCTGTGATGAGCATCCGGGCTTCGTACGACGTGAGCAGCTCGGCGAGCTCGTCGGGCGAGGTGATGCCGGCACACGGGATGAGGGCCGGCACCGCGCCGGCGGCGGTGAACGTGTGCATGGCGAGGGCGAGGTGCCGGACACACGTCACGTAGACGGCGGCGACGTCGCCGGTCAGCACGCCGCGTCTGGACAGACCGGCGGCCGCGGTCGGCACGACGGCGGCGAACTCCGCGTAGGTGAGCACCCGGCCGTCCGCGGTGTCGATCAGCGCGGGCCGGTCGGCGTTGCCGGGGCCGCCGGCGGCGTGCTCGGCGACGGCGCCGAGCACGGCCGCGGTGACCGTCGGCGCGCCGGCGGCCGGCGCGGCGGGGATCGGTACGGGTGCCTGCGGAGAGGTCGTCTTCCGGTGGCTTCCGTGCTGCATGGTGCGACCGTATGGTCGTGGCCGCCGGCGCCACATCCGAAGAAGTGTGTAGGCGGATGTGTAGAACCTTTGCTCACTCCTCATGACCGCCTCACTCCGTTCCGCTCTTCCACTCGTCCGCGAGCCCGGCGCGCTCGATGAGCACGCGGCGCATGATCCGGCCGCTCGGCGTACGCGGTATCAGCGCGACCAGGTGGACCGCACGCACCTGCCGGCAGCGCGGGAGTCGTCCGTTCAGGTAGCCGAGCAGGTCGGTGTCCGCGGCCGGCCACCGCAACACGGCGAACGCGTGCGGCGACAGGCCGAGGTCGCGGTCGGGGATCGGGATGACGGCGGCGTCCTGCACCGCAGGATGAGCCTCGAGCATCGCCTGCGGATCGTCAGGGGGCGGGACGTCGGGTCCCGACATCCGGCCGATGATGTAGAGCCGCCCGTGCTCGTCGACGAAGGCCGAGTCGCCCGTCCGCGCCCATTCGGGCAGCGGCTCTGCGGTCGCCCGGGAGCGGGCCACGGCCGGACCGCGGATCAGCAGCTCACCGGCCTGGTAGGCGGGCTGCTCGGTGCCGGTGAGCGAATCGACGATCCGCCAGTCAACCCACGGGAGGCCGCGCCCGACGGAGTCGAGCGTCCCCTCCTCGGCCGCCCGCAGGTTGACGTGGGTGATGCCGGCGGCCTCCGCGAGCCCGTAGGCCTGCCGCACCGGACAGCCCAGCCGGGCCGCGCAGGCGCGGGCGGCGCCGGGGCGCAGCGCTCCGCCGGTGGAGATGATCGACCGCAGCGACCGCAGGTTGTAGCGGTCCACCTCGCGGTCGGCGGCGAGCGCCTCGACGACGTCCGGGGTGCACAACAGGAAGCTCACCCTGCGGTCCTGCATCGTGCGCAGCAGGTCGAGCCGGCCGGTACCCGACCTGGTCACGACGGCGGCGCCCGCGTGCAGCCCGACGTGCAACGCGGTCACCTGGCCGGCCACGTCGGTGAGCGGGATCGTCGAGAGCACGATGTCGGATCCGGAGATCAGCCCGGCGCCGACGAGTTGCAGGATGCCGGTCACCAGGTTGCGGTGGGTGAGCCGGAAGCCTTTCGGTGGACCCGTCGTGCCCCTGGTGTAGGGCACCAGCGCCGGGTCGGTGCGGGGATCGGGACCGGCGCCGACCGGCCGCCCGGCTCCTGCCAGCAGCGCCGAGAACGGTTCGGCGTCGGGCTCGGCGCCGAAGCACACGACCCGTTCCACCCGCGTGTCCCGTACCGCCGTCAGCGCGATGTCGAGCAGCACCGGCCAGGTGATCACCCAGCGGGCGCCGGACTCGGTCAGCTGCCGCGTCATCGCGTCGGCGGAGGTCGTGGGCCGGATCGGCGTCGGCGCCGCGCCGGCGGTCATCACCGCGTGCAGGGCGATCGCGATCTCGGGCACGTCGGGCAGATGCACGCCGACCACGTCGCCTGCGCCGATCCCGGCCCGGGTCAGCCCGGCCGCGGCCGACCGGACCGCCCGTGCCAGCTCCGCGTACGACACGGCGCGGCCGGACGTCGCCTCGATCAACGCCACCCGGGAACCGTGCGGGCGGTCGTCGAGCACCGTCCGCGTGACGGTGGTCGCCGGCACCCGCGCCGCGTCGTCCGGGGTTGGCTTGATCATGCCTCGACGCTAAGTGCGCGGTGGTCTGCCGCACATGCACCAACTTATGCAGGTGAGGTCGTATTCAAGCCGTATGCACCAGCGGAGTCGGCAGAGAATGGCGTACATATCAGGGAATACACGTACGAAGTGGGGACACGGACAACGTGAGGTTCGTCCCCCGCGCCTAGCGCTGGTTGACCGCCCACGCGGCGATCTGGGCGCGGGAGGTGAAGCCCAGCTTCGTAAGGATGTTGGTCACGTGCCTGGCGACCGTGGCCGGGCTGATGACGAGCTCGTCGGCGATGCCCTTGTTGGTCAGCCCGCGCGCGATCAACGCCGCGATCTCGCGCTCCCTGGGCGTCAGCGTGCTCGGCGGGATCACCGGACCAGCGGTCGCCGAGATCGGGCCGCCCTGGTGAGCCTGGTCGGCCGCCGGGTCGGGCGGGTCGGGCGGGTCGATGCGGTTGGCCGGCGCGGACAGGCCGGCGCGCGGCAGCGAAGGGGCGGCGGGCTCGACCCACCGGTCCGCCCAATCGTCGGCGGCGGCGCGCTGTGGGGGGACGGTCGCCGCACGGCGCGCCACGGCCATGGCCACGGCGGCCTCCGGCGTCGTGTTGCGGCCCTCGCCCCACAGCTGGGCGACCACGTGCTCGCCGAGCTTTTTGCGGATCGGGGCGAGCAGCCGCTCTTGGCGCGCGCCGGCGATGGGGGCCTGGCCGATGGTTTCGCGCAGGGCCGCCGCCGCGCCGGCCACCCGTACGGCCTGCCGCGGCTCCCCCTCCATGGCGATGAGCTCGGCGAACGCCTCGAGGCTGCGCGCCACGCCGAGGCGCAGGCCGGCCGCGTGGCCGCGGGTGAGGCTCTCGGACAGCGCCTGCCGGGCCCGAACGGTATCGCCCTGGTCGAGGGCGATCCGGCCAAGCCCGCTGAGGCACCGGGCGAGTTCGGGCCCCGCGTCGATGGCGCGCAGGCTCGGCAAAGCCTCCTCGTAATAGTCGCGCGCCGACGCTCGATCGCCCCGCAGCTGGGCCAACTGGCCCAGCCCGATCAGCGCCCGGCTGACGCCCCAGCCCTGATCGACCGCGCGCATCAGCAGCAGACCGCGTTCGAGCGCCCGCTGGGCGTCGCGCAGCTTGCCCCGGAGGGCGAGCAACGTGCCCCGGCTGATCTGCGCGTGCGCTTCATTCCATTGATCGCCGCCGGCGTGCGCGACCTCGATCGCCTCATCGATGTGCCCGGCCGCCTCGTCGAAATCGGCGGCGCGCATGGCCACCTGGCCAAGCAGGTCGAGCGCGGCCGCCACCATGATCGTGTCGTCGGCGGCGCGGCACACGGCCAGCCCGTCGGCGGCCCACCGCGCCGCGCCGGCGAAGTCACGGCGGCCCACCGCGACCTGCGCGCGGCCGACCAGCGCGGCGCCCCAGACCGACGGCGGCACGCCCTCGGGACCATGGGCGAGGAACCGGTCCGTCCAGTCCTCGCACTCGGCGAAGTAGCCGCGCGGCAGACAGTACGTGCGCAGGGCGGTGGACAGCCGCCCAGGGCGCCGGGCGTTCGGCCAGCGCGATCGCCGCGTTGTACTCGGCGTCCCGCAGCACGACGTCGCGGTGTCGCCGCCGGACGTCCTCGGCCTCACCGGCGTCCGCGAGCCGGCCCGCCGCGTAAGCCCTGATGCTCTCCAGCATCCGGAACCGGGTCTCGCCCTCGACCTCCGGGCCGACCACGACAAGCGACTTGTCCACCAGGGCCGTCAGGTGGTCGAGCACGTCGTCGGCCGCCAACCCGCCGCCCGATCCGGTGTCGGCGCAGACGTGCTCGGCCTGGTCGAGCGTCCACTGTCCGGCGAAAACCGACAGCCGCCGAAACAGCACCCGCTCCGGCGCGCTGAGCAGATCGTGGCTCCAGTCGATCGTGCCGCGCAGCGTCCGCTGGCGGGCTGGAGCCGTCCGGTCGCCCGCGCTGAGCAGGCGGAACCGGTCTCGCAGCCGACGCGTGATCTCTTCAACCGACAGCACGCGGGTCCGCGCGGCCGCCAGCTCGATCGCCAGCGGCACCCCGTCCAGCGCCCGGCACAGCTCACCGATCGCCGGCGCGTTGTCGGGGCCGAGCGCGAAGGACGGACGGGCCGAGGCCGCGCGGACGACGAACAAGCGGACGGCCTCGTTGCGGTCTAACGCCTCCACACCATTCGGCGACGGCCACGCGCCGGCCGCCGGGCCGCCGGCGGAGGCGGTGGGGCCGGTGGGGCCGGCGGGCGTGGGGCCCAGGGCGGGCGTGGGCGTGGTCAGCGGCGGCACCCGCCAGACGTTCTCGCCACGCACCCGCAGCGGCTCGCGGCTGGTCGCGAGGATGCGTACGCGCGGGCAATCGGCCAGCAGCGCCTGGCAGAACCGCGCGCAGGCGTCGATCAGATGCTCGCAGTTGTCCAGGACCAGCAGCATGTTCCGGCCGCGCAACGCGCTGGTGAACGTGTCGGCAAGCAGGCGTCCCGGCTCGTCGGTGATGCCGAGCGCCGCCGCGACGCGGCGGACAACCGGCTCGGACCCGGCCGGGTGACCGCTCGCGCCAGCGGCCCCGTCGGGTGCCCCGGCCAGGGGCGACTCCGGCGCGAGCTCCCCGAGTCCGGCGAACCACACACCGTCAGGGCAGTCGTCGGCGAGTGTGGCCGCCACCCGCAGCGCCAGCCGGGTCTTGCCGATGCCGCCCGGTCCGCAGAGCGTCACGGCGCGCGTCGCCTCGAGCAGTTGGCGCAGCTCGGCGACGTCGCGCTCGCGGCCGATGAAGTCATTGGGCTCGGCGGGGAGGTTGTGAGGAATCGCGTTCGCAGCCATGTCTCCGGGGAA
>CALAED010000184.1 GCA_937891035.1 uncultured Thermomonosporaceae bacterium
TTGAGCTTCAGCCGCAGCCCATAGTGCTTGACGTCGTACCCGCCGTTTCCGTCCCCCGGCGTGTACGGGTCGCCGGCCGAGGCCGCGCCGATCTGGGTGCCGCCGGGCGCGGCGGTGGCCAGCGCCGACGCGGCGTTGGACGGCTGCTCGGCGCCGCCGCCCGAGCACGCGGTCGCCGCCATGCCGACGGCGGTGGCGGCGGCGACCGCCGCCAATGATGCCGGGATCCGGGGGGTACGTGGGGTGAACACGAGGCCAAGCCTGCCGGGATTCCAGGTCAATGGGCAACCCGTAGTTATGGGGACATGGTCCGTGGTGGCGATTCGTCAGCCGCGTACGGACGGGCGCGGCGGGATCGATCTTGATGTCACATTTAACCCGTATTGGGCAATTTAGTGTGGGCCGTTGGCCGGGTGGCTGTTATCAAAGATTGCCGCGCCGCCGCTGCTCGCGCTCGATCGCTTCGAACAGGGCCTTGAAGTTGCCCTTGCCGAAGCCGAGCGAGCCATGCCGTTCGATGAACTCGAAGAACACCGTCGGGCGGTCCTGCACCGGCTTGGTGAAGATCTGCAGCAGGTAGCCGTCCTCGTCGCGGTCCACGAGGATGCGGCGCGCGCGCAACTCGGCGACCGGCGCCCGGACCTCGCCGATGCGGGCGCGCAGCTCAGGATCGTCGTAATAGGAGTCCGGGGTCTCGAGGAACTCCACGCCCGCCGCGCGCATCTGGTCCACGGCGCCGAGGATGTCGTCCGTGGCGAGCGCGATGTGCTGGACGCCGGGGCCGCCGTAGAACTCGAGGTATTCCTCGATCTGCGACCTGCGGCGGCCCGCCGCCGGTTCGTTCAGCGGGAACTTGACCTTGCGCGTGCCGTCCGCGACCACCTTCGACATCAGCGCGGAGTACTCGGTGGCGATGTCGTCGCCGATGAATTCGGCCATGTCGGTAAAATCCATGACACGGTGGTAGAAGTCGGCCCATTCGTTCATGCGCTCGACGTTGCCGACGCAGTGGTCGATGCCTTGGATCGACGGGGCGTCCGGCGGGCGGACGATCGGCTCGGCCCGCTGATAGCCGGGCAGGTAGGGCCCCGAGTAGTTGACCCGGTCGACCAGCGAGTGCCGGGTCTCGCCGTAGGTGGCGATGGCCGCGATCGTCACCTTGCCATGGTCATCCTCGACCACGTGCGGCTCTTCGAGGCCGGTGGCGCCACGGGCGACCGCGTGCTCGTAGGCGGCGGCGACGTCGGGCACCGCGATCGCCAGATCGACGACGCCATCGCCGTGCTCGGCGACGTGGCGGGCGAGGTCGGTCCCCGCGCGCACCGGACCCTTGACGACGAACCTGGCCTCGCCCGACTCCAGCACGTAGGCCGCCTCGTCCGGGCTGCCGGTCTCCGGGCCCTTGTAGGCCACCCGGCGCATCCCGAACGCTGTGGAGTAGTAGTGCGCGGCCTGCTTGGCGTTGCCGACGGCGAAGACGATGGCATCCATCCCGCTGACGGGGAACGTGTCCGTTGATCTCATCTTTTTACTGTGTGGCGCGATCAACAGAGTGTGCAAGAGATGGCGAATTCGGTGGACATCCTGCTCAGTAGAACGGCGCTCAGCCTGGATATTCTGTACAGCGTGACCATGACAGGCAGGCCCCGAGGAGCGGAAGGGACGAAACCGTCGTGACGGTCGATGCGCTGGACGCGCGGATCATCGAGCTGTTCACCGCGGAGCCGCGCATCGGCGTGCTCGAGTGCTCACGCCGGCTCGGCGTGGCGCGCGGCACCGTCCAGGCCAGGCTCGACCGCATGGGGCGGCGCGGGGTGATCGCCGGCTTCGGGCCCGAGGTCGATACGGCCGCGCTTGGCTACGGCGTGACCGCCTTCGTGACCCTGCAGATCCGCCAGCCCGGCGGGCACGATCCGGTGGCGGCACGCCTCGCCGAGATCCCCGAGGTCATCGAGGCACACACGATCACCGGCACGGCGGACATGCTGATCCGCATCGTGGGCCGCAGCAACCAGGACCTGCAGCGGGTGATCGACGTGATCGTCGACGTGGCCGGTGTGGAGCGCGCCTCCACCGCGATCTCGCTCGCGACGCAGATACGCCCCCGCACCCTTCCGCTCGTCCGCGCCGCCGCGGCGCGGACGACGGCCGCTCAGGCTCCGGCGTAAGGGGTGGCGTCGATGATCTCGACGGTCATCTTCCGCCCGTTCGGCAGCGTGTAGGAGGCCTGCTCGCCGACCTTCTTGCCGTTGATGGCCGCGCCCAGCGGCGACTTCGGCGAGTAGACGTCGATCGGTGAGCCGCTTTCCTCGCGGGAGGCCAGCAAGAAGGTGACCTCGTCTCCGTCGCCCTGGAAGCTCACGGTCACGGTCATGCCGGGACCGACGACGCCCTCGGTGCGCGGCGCCTCGCCCACCCGCGAGTTCTCGAGGATGTGCTGGAGCTGGAGGATACGGCCCTCGATCTTGCCCTGCTCCTCCTTGGCCGCGTGGTAGCCGCCGTTCTCCCGCAGGTCACCTTCCTCGCGGGCCGCCTCGATCTTCTTGGCGATGTCGATGCGACCCTGTCCCGTGAGGTGGTCCAGCTCGTTCTTGAGCCGGTCGTACGCCTCCTGTGTCAGCCAGGTGACGTTGTCATCGCGGGTCTCGGTCACGGGTACTCCCTCATCCACATCCACATGCGGGGCGACGAAACCTCTAGCTTATATGAGCCGCAAGCGTAAACGTTCCGTCGTCATTTCCTTTACCCAGGCCCATGAGATCGTACGTGTACGGGTTCGATCTGATGGTGAGGTCCGGGAATCTCCGCGCGTCCGGTGTCGTTTGTCATGGACAATCGGACGGGCCGTCCCGACGCCGGGCGGCCCATCCTCACCAAGGCGTTCGAAGGCACCGGACGAGCTCAGTCAGGGCCCGGCCTACGATGATGTTCGGGGCCAGGGCCCGGACGAGGGATCCGACGGAGCCCTGGCACAAGGGGGATCTCCATATGGCTGAGCCGGCGAGCTTGCGGTTGATGGCCGTGCACGCCCATCCGGACGACGAGTCCAGCAAGGGCGCCGCGACCATGGCGCGCTACGCCCGCGAGGGCGTCGACGTGCTGGTCGTGACCTGCACGGGCGGCGAGCGCGGCGACGTGCTCAACCCGGCGATGGACAGGCCCGAGGTCAAAGCGAACATGACCGCCATCCGCAAGGCCGAGATGGCGGCGGCGAGAGAGATCTTGGGCGTCGACCAGCGGTGGCTCGGCTTCCTCGACTCCGGCTTCCCCGAGGGTGACCCGCCCCCGCCGCTGCCCGATGACTGTTTCGCCGTGCAACCGCTCGAGGTCGCCGCGGCGCCGCTCGTTCAGGCGGTACGGGAGTTTCGCCCGCACGTGATCCTGACTTATGACGAAAAGGGCGGCTATCCGCATCCGGACCACGTGAAAACCCACGAGGTATCGATGGAGGCGTTCGAGGCGGCCGGCGACCCGGATCGCTATCCCGGCACCGGCGAGCCCTGGCAGCCGCTCAAGCTCTACTACCACCTCACGTTCACCAAAGACCGCATCCTGGCCCTCCACCAGGCCATGCAGGGGGCCGGGCTCGAGTCCCCGTACGGCGAGTGGATGAAGCGGTTCGAGGAATGGCCGCAACCGTGGGAGATCACCACTCAGGTGCCGTGCGCCGACTTCTTCGCCGCGCGCGACAAGGCGCTGCTCGCCCACGCCACTCAGATCGACCCGAACGGCCCGTGGTTCGCCTGCCCGCTTGACCTCCAGCGCCAGGCATGGCCGACCGAGGACTACCATTTGGCAAGGTCCCTGGTCGACACGGAGCTACCAGAGGACGATCTGTTCGCCGGCGTCCGGGAGAAGGTGGGAACCTCATGACGGTGAGCGCCGCGGCGCTGCTCGCGGCCCCCGAGGACGTCACCCCGGGGGCTCTCGGTTTCTTCGTCGTCCTCGCCCTCGGCGTCGCGCTTTACCTGCTGGTCCGCTCGATGAACAAGCAGATCGCCCGCATCGAGGCGCCCAGCGAGGAGGAGCTCAAGCAGGCCGACTGGGAACGCCGCCGGCAGGAGGAGTCCGGCCCCCGGGGCCCGGGCGACGACGCCGGCCCTCAACGCGGCCCCTAGGCGCACCGACCACGGACGTTCGGTGGTCGGGCGCGGGGCATCAGGCGGGCGACAGCGCATGGCCGGTGAGTTGCATCCAGGCGACGAGCCTGGATTCCTTCACCGTGCATCGGACCTTGCGGTAGCCGTCCACATCGAGGTCCTTGATGACCGTGTCGTAGATGGTGTTGGAGGCGATCACCCCCAGCTGCGCGCCGATCTGGGTCATCGAGCGTTTGAGCTTCGCCGAGTCGAGGAGCCGGGCGGCGAGGATGAGCGCCTCGCCGGTCAGCCCCGACTCGTTCGTGGTCACCGGTCCTACGTGAACGGCGACCTTCAGCCGGATCTGCACGGACAGGGCAGAACGCCGGTTATATGACTTCAGCTCGGCGGCCAGCCGGGCCAGCGCCCCGATGACGGTGGCCGACGGGATCGTCGGCGGGACCACGAGGAGCAACCCGTCTCCCCGATCCCTGCGGTGGCACGCGTCCCACGGGACGCCGGCCTGGACGAAGGCGTCGCGCGTCATGCTGAGGGATTTCCGCTGGATGAGCACCCGGTCGTCGGCGGTGCGAGTACGCGCGTTGAACGCTGCGATATCGGTTGTGACGATCGTGCAGTTGTGTCCGTTCAATCGCGGCGGGTGCTCGGCCGCGGAGTTCCAGCCGGATGGCGGGCCGGCCGGTGTCGTGGGGAGCGTGGTTCGGCGGTCATCGTGCGTGTGCTGGCCTGGGGCTTCAGTGAGCCGGTCATAGACCTGGTTTTCGACGATCTTGAGCGTGCGCGGGTGGGCGCTGATGAAGCTCGCGAACGTCTGCGTGCGCAGGACCAGCGCGTCGACCGTGTCCAGGGCGATCACCGTCGCCGACCGCACGTTCAGCTGTAGCGCGGCTCGCTCACCGACCAGTTGGCCGGGCCCGCGCTCGGCCAGGAGTCGCTCCCACCCGTTCTCGCTGACACAGATCTTCGTCCAGCCGGAGCGGATGATGACGACGTGGTCGGCGGGCTCGCCTTCGCGGAAAATCGTGGCGTCGCGGGGAAAGGTGCGCCGCGTCGC
>CALAED010000185.1 GCA_937891035.1 uncultured Thermomonosporaceae bacterium
CCCGGGCCAAGAAGCTGGTCGTGCTCGTCGGCTCGCGGCGGGCCCTCGCTGCCGCGATCCGGACGGCGGGCGCCGGCCGCCGCCACACCGCCCTCACCCACCGTCTCAGCGATTCCCACGGCCTCAACCCGGCGGAGCGGGAGACAGTATGACGATCGTCACCGACCTGGAACTTCCGGTCTTCGATCTGACCCTCTCCGGAGCTGACCGGCGACGTCTACCACGAGCGGCTCGCCCGGTTGCGCGAGCGAGCCTGGGGAGGCTGGCTGGCCGGCTCGCCGCGTTCGTGCATCGTGCTGGACCGCGAGTCGGGCGAGTTCTTCCTCAGGTCCGGGGCGACGGCCTTCCCCGGCCGGCAGATCGCCGAGCTCGCTCACCTTCGGCGCTGGCGCGCATTACTGCCTAGGCGCCAACCTGGCCCGCGCCGAGTTGGCTGAGGCGCTGTCGTTCCTCGCCCCGCGGATGCCGGGCCTGGCCTTCGCCGGGCCGGCCAGGCTGGGCGGAATCGAGGGCATCTACGGGATCGAGGAACTCCCCATCGGCTGGCGGACCACCCAGCCGCTCAGCCAGGCGTCCCGCCCGTGAAACGATCACGCGATGGCCCCCCGGGTGTGGCGGGGGCCATCGCGTGATCAGGGCTGACTGTCAGCTGCCGGCCGAAGGGTCAGGAGACAGTGCAGCCGGGCAGGGTGGGCAGCTGGGTGTTTCCGTCGGGACGGCTCGCCTGGAAACCCCATGACGCGCTCTGGTTGGGGGCGAGCGCGCCGTTGTAGGACAGGTTCCGCGCCGTCACCGACTGGCCGCTCGTGGCGAACGTGGCGCCCCAGCCACCGGTGACCTGGTGCCCTGACGGCATCGAGAACGGCACCGACCAGCCGCTGGTCGTCGACGTACCGGTG
This sequence comes from uncultured Thermomonosporaceae bacterium, assembly GCA_937891035.1. GTDB lineage: Bacteria > Actinomycetota > Actinomycetes > Streptosporangiales > Streptosporangiaceae > CALAED01. The sequence goes on from CALAED010000185.1 coordinate 900, forward strand.
TTGGTCACCGTCACGTTGATGACGTACCCGGCGGACCACTGGCTCTGGACGCTCGCCGTCACCGAGCAGGTGCCGCCGCCGGTACCGCCGCCGGGCGGCGTGGTCACGGTGACGGTGTTGGAAACCGGCGAGGTGTTGCCGGCGGCGTCCCTGGCGCGCACCTGGTAGCGGTACGTCGTGCTCGGCGACAGCCCGGAGTTGGAGAACGAGGTCCCGCTGGCCGTGCCGACCTGGCTGAACGTGCCGCCGCTCGCCCCGGTGGCACGCAGGACGTCATAGCCGGCCACCCCGACGTTGTCGCTCGACGCGCCCCACGACAGGTTGGCCGACGACGACGTGACGCCAGAAGCGCTCAGCGTGCCCGGCGTGCTCGGCGCCGAGGTGTCCGAGCCGCCACCGCCGTCGAGGCTGTAGGTGAAGTTGTTCACCGTGAGGCCGACCCCGCCGACCCACGGCTCGAAGCCGGCCTGCACGCTGGTCAGGTACCACGCGCGCTGGGCGAAGCCGCGGGTGACCGCGTCCGAATAGAACGTGTTCACCGCGAAGTTGATCGAGGTGGCGGTCGACTGCCGCACGTAGGAGATGACGTTCCAGCCGATGTTGCCGAACCAAACGTCCCAGGTGGCTCCGGCGAGGTTAACGGTGCCCACCTGCGAGCCGACCGGCTGGATCGAGCCGACGCGGTTGAGCCAGATCATGATCTCGGCGCCCGTGTTCTGGCCATCCGTCCGCGGCGTCGGGTCGAACCACAGGTCGTACGACGCGTTGTATACAGTCGTGCCGCTCGACGGCGCCGGGTACGTATAGGACACGCTGGTCTGGATCGTGTTGAATTGGCTGCTGCTGGCCTGCATCGGCAGGCCGCTGCCGGTGGAGCAGTTCGCCCAGTGACACCCGGCGAAGACCGAGGGATAGGAGCCGGGTGCTCCGTTCGTCGGCTTGTTGTGGCTGGCCGTGGTGACGGTGAAGCCCTGCTCGGTTGTGGTGATGCACTGCGTGGTGTCGTCACCCCAGTTGTTGTTCTGGATGACGTACTTGCCGCTCTGTACGGGGGTGGAGCCGAACTTCTCGCAGATCACGGCGGCGTGTGCCGTGCCTTGGGCGATCACGACCATGGCGACGGTCGAGGCCAGGGCGGCAATGCTCGCCATGGCCGTTCTCAATACGCGACGACGTCTCATGGGCAATCCTTCACGTCGAGGAAGAGCGCGGGGTCATGGGAGTGGGAGCGCTCCCAAGGCACTGTAGGTGCGCGGGCCGAGGCGGCTAAGCGTTCGTTTCGCATATCACCGGGCAGACGTCGCTGCCTGGGCAAACCCGACCCGCTGACGTGAAAGTTTCAGGCGACCGCGGGCGTCACGGCGTGGCCGCGGGAGCCGGGGCGGAGACGCCGCTGCCGTTCACCGACTTGCCGAGGGCGCTGCCCGCCAGCCAGTCGGTCCAGGACTTCGCCCACGGCGTGGGGCCGCTGCCGAACGGCACCTGCCGTGAGGTGCCGCTCACCTGGATGACATCGCCCCGGTTGGTGAAGTTGAAGAACCACTTGGCGTTCTCCGGGCTGGCGTTCACGCAGCCGTGGCTGACGTTGGAGTTGCCCTGGGCGCCGGTCGACCAGGGCGCGGCGTGGAAGAACGTGCCGCTGTAGGTCATCCGAACGTTCCACTTGGTCTTGATGCGGTACTCGCCGGGCTTCCCGATCGTCGCCGAGTCCATGATCGTGGTGGCGGACTTCTCTTGAGCGATCATGGTGCCGGAGTAGCTGTCGTCACCGGGCTTGCCCAGGCTGACCGGGATGGTGCGGACGAGCTTGCCGTCGCTGGTCACCTTGGCCTTGTGCGACGCGGCGCTGACCTTGGTGATGTGCCGTGGGCCGACCGTGAAGTCGAGCGTTCGGTCCTTGGTGCCCCACAGTCCCTTGCCGGCCTTGAGACCGGTCAGCCGGGCGACCACTCTGACCTTCTCGCCGCTCGGCCAGTAGTCGCGCGGCCGGAAGTCCACTTCTCTGGAGTTGATCCAGCTCCAAGCCCCTTCGACCGGCTTGGACATGGTGACTTCCAGGGCCCGCTCGACCGCCGCTCGGTTGCTCTTGCCGTTCACCGGCTCGGACAAGAACAGCTGGATGGGCATCCCGACGCCGACCGTCTCGCCGTCCAGGGGGGACATGCCGCTTTCCAGCCGGCGCTCCGGCGTCAGCGTGGTGAAGCTCGTCCGGCTGCCGACCGGCTTGCCGTCCGCGCTGGTGGCCTGCGCGGTCACGGTGTAGGTCGTCGCCGGTCGCAGATTCCGGGTGGTGCGCCAAGACAGGCCGTCCGCCGTGAGCACCCCGGGAGCCGGACGGCCCTTGGCGGGGGTTACGGTCACCCGCGAAAGCGTGCCGCCGGCCACTTTCACGGTGACCGGCAGATTGGGCGCGACCTTCCGCGTGCCGTTGGCGGGAGAGATCGTCAACTGAGCCGCCTTGGTCGCGTCGCCGCCCTGGCGCGTGTCGCCGCCGGAGGAACATCCTCCGGCCACGAGCGTTACCAGGGAAATCGCCGCGATCATCGTGCCACGCCGTCCGCTCACCACTTCGACCCTTTCAGCGCTCGGCGTCATGCTCGGAGCAAACACAACCGCATCCCACGTTATGTCAAATGAGACGCATATCTTGATGGAGGCGTTCGATAGCGGTACCGAAAACAGCTCCATCAAGATCGTGAACTCGACGAACGGCCCATACCCGGTATCGTGCTGAGAACCCCGGCGCGGCCAAGACCCCCGGCCCGCGGCGGCCAGCATGATCACTCGGCCTGCCGAGCGGCCTCCCCCTCCTGCGCATGCTCGGGCAAGGCGGGTGGCGCGCCTGCGTGGTGTCGTCTGACGGAAGGAATGAGCATCGTGCCCGAGCCCAAGGGTGACACGACCGCGGCGGACGCGGCTGAGGTCAAGCAGGCGAACGGCCGCGAGCCCGCGGCGGCGGAGCCGGCCACCGAAGACAAGACCGCCGCCCAAGCGCCCGTGGCCGACGACAGCGACGTCGACGACAGCGGCGCTGAGGCGACCACAGCGACCGACACCGGCGCCGAGGATTCGGACCAGGCCGAGTCCACCGCCAAGGCCGACACCGACGCCGACGCGGAGAACACGGACGCGGACGCGGACGCGGAGAACACGGACGCGGACGCGGACGACGCGCCACCCAGCAAGTTCGCCAAGACCATCAAGCTGACGCCGGGCGCGCCCCTCCCCAAGGCCGAACAGATCCCCAGCGGGGAGTTCACCCCGCATGGCATCGGCGGAGCCAAGCGGCCAACGCTGAAGAAGACGACCAAGTCGGGGGCGCGGCTGCGGGCCGTGATCGGCGCCGCCGCGGCTGTCGCGGTGATCGCCGCCGGCACCGGCGTCTACTTCTACATCCAGGCCAACAAGCCGAAGCTCGAGGCGATCGGCGCGGCGGGCGAGGCACCCAAGGTCACGATCCCGTCCGAGGAGAAGCCCGCGACCGCGCTGCAGATCAAGAATCTGGTGCCCGGCAGCGGGCGGGCGATCGCCAAGGGCGACATGACGGTCGTGAACTTCGTCGGTTACACCTGGCAGGGCAAGAAGGTCGCCGACACCTACAAGGACGGGCAGCCGCAGATGTGGACGATCGGCCAGCTGCTGCCCGGCCTCGACAAGGGCGTCACGGGCCAGAAGGCGGGCGGCCGCGTCATGCTGACGATCCCGCCGAGTGAGGCCTTCGGCCCCCAGGGCAACTCCTCCATCGGCGTGGCGCCGAGCGACACGCTCGTGTTCGTCGTCGACATCCTCGGCGGATACAACAAGAGTTCGGCAGCGCAGGGCACCGCCGTACCGCTCGACGACGCGAAGCTCCCCAAGGTCACCGACGCGGGCCAAGGCAAGGCGCCGAAGGTCACGGTTCCCGATAGCGACCCGCCGAGCGGCCTGCAGGACAAGACCCTCATCGAGGGCACCGGCCCCGTCGTGCGGAAGGGCCAGGCCCTGGTCGCGCAGTACGAAGGGCGGATCTGGGAAAGCGGCAAGGTCTTCGACTCCTCTTGGACCCGGGGCACGCCGGCCGCGTTCCCCATCGGCACCGGCAAGGTCATCCCCGGCTGCCGGGTGCTGCTCGTCGTCCCGCCCAAGGAGGGCTACGGCAAGGCCGGTGCCGGCGGTGCGGGGATCAAGGGCAGCGACACTCTGGTCTTCGTGATCGACATCGTGGGCGCACACTGAGCGATCAACACGCGGTTGGCGGTCCCCGGGTCGACGCCCGGGGTTCGCCTACCCTCAGTGGGATGACCATGCCGGAGCACATCGCGCGCGCCCGGCTCGCGTCCGCACCCGTCGTACGGCTGGCCACGGTCGGCGAAGACGGCCAGCCTCATCTCGTCGTGATGACGTTCTGCGTTTCCGGCGACATGATCTACAGTGCGGTGGACGCGAAGCCGAAGCGCTCGCGCAACCTCAAACGCCTGCGCAACATCCGCGCCGAGCCGCGGGTTGCGGTGCTCGCCGACCACTATGACGCCGACTGGACGCGCCTTTGGTGGGTGCGCGCCGATGGCTTGGCCGAGGTCATCGACGACGTCGAGGCGATGGCCGGTCCCATCCGCCTGTTGCGGGAGCGGTATGAGTCCTACCGCCACCATCCTCCGGAGGGTCCGGTCATCGCGATCAGGGTCGACCGATGGATCGGCTGGTCGGCCCGCCCGATCCCGGCCGAAGCCGCCCGCTGACGACCGCGTACAGACCGCCGGGCGCGGTCATGGCCGCGTCCGGTCACCGCGAAAAGCGCCGGCCTCCTTCGTTTGCATGATTCACGATTGCAGCCGGCGCGGCATCGTCTGAGCCCATGGACCCGATTCGCGTGCTCATCGTCGACGATCACATCTTGTTCGCCGAGGCGCTCGCCGCCCGGCTGAG
>CALAED010000186.1 GCA_937891035.1 uncultured Thermomonosporaceae bacterium
GTGTGCATGTCCTTGTCGCCCCGGCCGGACAGGTTGACGATGATCGTCGCGTCGGCGCCGAGCTCGCGTCCGAGCTCGCGCACGCCGGCGAGCGCGTGCGCCGACTCGATCGCCGGGATGATGCCCTCGGTACGGCACAGCAGCGAGAAGGCCTCCATCGCGGCGGCGTCCGGGACGGCCCGGTAGACGGCCCGGCCGGTGTCGCGCAGCCACGAGTGCTCGGGGCCGACGCCCGGATAGTCCAGCCCGGCGGACACCGAGTGCGTCTCCAGGGTCTGGCCCTCATCGTCTTGCAGCAGGTAGGTCCGCATCCCGTGAATGACGCCGACCGAACCGCCCACCAAGGTGGCGGCGTGCCGGCCGGTGCCGACTCCGTCGCCGCCGGCCTCGAACCCATACAGCCTTACCTGTTCATCGGGCACGAAGGCGTGGAAGACGCCGATCGCGTTGGACCCGCCGCCGACGCACGCCGCGACGGCGTCGGGCAGCCGCCCGGTGAGCTCAAGGCATTGGGCGCGGGCCTCGACCCCGATGACCCGCTGCAGTTCGCGCACCATCATCGGGAACGGATGCGGCCCCATCGTGGAGCCGATGCAATAGTGCGTGTGGTCGACGGTGGCCACCCAGTCGCGGAAGGCCTCGTTGCACGCGTCCTTGAGGGTGCGGCTGCCGGTCTTGACCGCGATGACCTCGGCGCCGAGCATCCGCATGCGGGCCACGTTGAGCGCCTGCCGTTCGGTGTCGACCTCGCCCATGTAGACGGTGCACTCCAGACCGAGCAGCGCGGCCGCCGTAGCCGCGGCCACGCCGTGCTGGCCGGCTCCCGTCTCGGCGATCAGGCGCCGCTTGCCCATGCGCTTGGTGAGCAGCGCCTGCCCGAGCACGTTGTTGATCTTATGTGAGCCGGTGTGGTTGAGGTCTTCGCGTTTGAGGAGGATCCGCGCCCCACCGGCCTCCGCGCCGAACCGCTTCGCCTCGGTCAGCCGGCTCGGCCGGCCCGCGTACGTGGTGAGCAGCCGCTCCAGTTCGGCCTGGAACGCCGGATCCCGCTGCGCGGCGGCGAACTCGGCGGTGAGCTCGTCGAGCGCGGCTATTAGGGCCTCAGGGGCGAACCGCCCGCCGAAAAGCCCGAAGTGCCCGGTCGGATCGGGCATCGTGACTGCGTCGTCGATGGTCATGAGAAGGTGTTCCGTCCTGCGAGTGGCCTAATTCGACTGTGCCATCGCCGTGCCTTCCAGAGGTTCGCCCGGAGCGCGCGGCCGCACGGTGTTGCGTTGGCTGCCCGGGCGCCGCGCGTCGCGCCGCCCGCTCAGCTGGGATGCCGGCGGGCCCGCCATCGTTCACGTAGGAGCATGACCGGACCTACTTCCCCTGGCGCAGCGCCGGATGGGCGCCGGCGGCGACCAGGTCGGCTACGGCGGCGCGCGGGTCACGCCCCGTCACCAGGCTCTCGCCCACCAAGACCGCGTCCGCACCGGACGCCGCGTAGGCGAGCAGGTCGTGCGGGCCGCGTACGCCCGACTCGGCGATCTTGACGATGTCCTTGGGAATCAGCGGGGCGAGCCGCGTGAAGACCTCTCGGTCCACCTTGAGCGTCCGCAGGTCGCGGGCGTTGACCCCGACGACCTGGGCCCCGGCGGCGACCGCGCGCTCCACCTCGGCCGCGGTGTGCACCTCGACCAGCGGCGTCAGCCCGATCGAGACGGCCCGTTCCACCAGCGAGACCAGCGCCTGCTGCTCCAGCGCGGCCACGATCAGCAGCGCCATGTCGGCGCCGTGGGCGCGCGCCTCCCACAGTTGGTAGGCCGAGACGATGAAGTCCTTGCGCAGCAGCGGCACGTCGACGCTGCCGCGCACCGCGGCCAGGTCGGCGAGGTCGCCGCCGAAGCGGCGGCGCTCGGTCAGCACGCTGATGACCGCGGCGCCGCCCGCCTCGTAGTCGCGCGCCAGCGCCGCCGGATCGGCGATGGCGGCCAGCGCGCCCTTGGACGGGCTGCTGCGCTTGACTTCGGCGATCACCGATACACCCTGCCCTTTGAGGGTGGCGACGGCGTCGAGGGGCGAGGGCGCGCGGGCGGCCATCGCCTTGAGGTCCTCGATCGACACCTTGCGCTGCCGGTCGGCGAGATCGGTGCGTACCCCGTCCAAGATCTCGTCGAGCACGCTCACGGGTGAGATCCCCTCATCAGCGGTCGGTTGACTTCTCGCGGCTCAGGTCGAAAATCCACCCCCGACGGGGGTGTCGAACGATCCGCCGACCGCCACGGCGCCCAAGCGGCGTCATTCCAATTCCTCCCGGCAGCCTCGATGGTATCCGGCGGCCGAGAATGCCTCCGCACCGGCCGCCGTGACCGATCGGTCAGGGGGCCGGCGCGTGCCCGGCCGGTAGGTTGCGGACCAGCCAAAAAACGAGGATGAGCGCGATGAACGCCCAGACCATCCACGGGCGAAAACGCGCGAAACGCGGCCGGCGCCCGCGTGCCGCCGCCACCGCCCAGCGCGCCCAGGCGTACCCGAGCGCGGGCAGCATGGCGAAGGCGAGCGGGTTGTGGCCGAACGCCTCTCCGAGGTGCCCGTGGGCCGCGGCGTGGATCATGCGCAGCGACCCACACCCCGGGCAGTAGTAGCCGGTCAGCGAGCGAAACGGGCAGAGCGGATAGTGACCGGGCTCGTTCGGGTCGACCAGGGCGACGTAGGTCACCGCGGTGGCCGTAGCGGCCGCGGTGGCCAGCGCCAGCGCGGGCGGGCCGAGTGGCGGCCGGCGCCGCGCCCGCTCACGCGCCGCGCGCTCGCCGGCCCCCGCGTGCGTCCTGTCCCCAGGTTGGCCGCGGCTCGGCGGCCTATTCATCGGCGACGTAGCCGACCCCGCGTACGGTGCGGATCGGGCTGGTCTCGCCCAGCTTGGCCCGCAGCTGGGCGATGTGCACGTCGACAGTCCGGACGCCGACGCTGCCCGACACGTTCCAGGCGCCCGCGAGCAACTGTTCGCGCGAGTAGACCCGCCCGGGGTTGCGGAGCAGGAATTCGAGGAGATCGAACTCGGCCGCGGTGAGGGCGGCGCTGCGGCCGGCGGCGATGACCGTGCGGGTCCGCCGGTCGAGCGTTACCGCGCCGCTGCGCAGCACGCCGGGCGGATCGGGCACATCGTCCGCGCCGCGCAGCACCTCGGCGACGGCGGCGACGAGCCGGCGCGGGCTGAACGGTCGGATGACGTGATGCGCGACGCCCGGCGGCGGCTCCTGGCTCGCGCCGGTGACGCACACGACCGGAGCCGGGTGGGCCGCCGCGGCGATCTCGTCGTAGGCCGGCCCCGCGCCCTCGGACAGGTCGAAGACGACGACGCCGGGCCGCAGCCTGGCCGCCGTCGCCGCCGCGGCGGCCGGATCGGCCTCGATGACGACGTCGAATCCTTCCCGCACCAGGTAGAGCCGCTCCAGCTCGGCGACGGCGGGGTCGCGCTCGACGACGAGGACGACGTCGGAGGCGGAAGTGGCGGCCGGGTCGGCGGCCCCGCTCACCGAGCGCCTCGCCCGGTCGGCCGGCCGCGCTCGGGCTCATGCGCGCCTGTCACACCGCAACCCTTCCCGCGGGCCCGCGATCTGGTGGGCGGGCCCGGTCGATCGACTGGGCTCGAGCGCCGCGGGTGGGCGGCCGCGCGAACCGGAATCTGCAGCGTAATCCCTTCGCCTGGTCTCCATCTGCCTAAATGATCTTTCACAGGGGAGGACGCCGCCCGGATCAACGATCCCGCCGACGTCCCCCGGAACCGGTGGACGCGCCGCCGCGGTCCGTGCCGCCGCGGTCCGTGCCGCGGTCCGTGCCGCCGCGGGCGGTGGGGTCTTCGCCGCGGTCGATGGCCTGCCACAGCCGGGCCGGGTCGGTCGCCGCGGGGGGCGGCTTGGCCGCCGGCGGTGCGGACGCCGCGGCGTGGCCGCCCGGGTCATCGGGCTCGCGGCGG
>CALAED010000187.1 GCA_937891035.1 uncultured Thermomonosporaceae bacterium
GACCTCAGTGAGATCATGAGCCTTGACGACGTCACCGACCTGATGCGCGAAACAGCCGTCGAGGCGATCGGCGACCTTGTCCTGATGCTCGTCGAGGAAGACGACACCTGGTTCGCGGTGGCCCGGTTGGACGGCGACGATGAACCCCGCCTCTTCGTCTCCGACCTCGAGTCCAGTCGTACCAGCAAGGTCGCGGCGATGCTCGCCGAGCCGATGGGCGAGTTGTCCGAAACCGGGCCTGCGGGCGATCTGACCCTCCTCGACGACCTAGGCACCGACCCCGACCGGCTGGTCGAGCTCAGCGAACGGGTCCTGCCCGGCGACGCCCTCACGATCGTGGCCGAGCAGGCCGGGTTCGTGGACGAATTCGATCGGCTGCGGTGATCTCCTTCGAGGAGGCCATGCGGCTCGCGCTGGCCGAGGCCGGCGCCGCGGGCGACGACGTTCCCGTCGGCGCCGTCGTCATCGACCCCGTCGGCAAGGTCATCGCCGCCGCCCACAACCGGCGCGAACAGGCCGGCGACCCCACGGCACACGCCGAGATCCTCGCGATCCGCGCGGCGGCGGCCCATCTCGGCACCTGGCGGCTGTCCGGCTGCACCTTGGTCGTCACCCTCGAACCGTGCACCATGTGCGCGGGCGCCGCCGTACTGGCGCGCGTGGAGCGGATCGTCTACGGCGCGATCGACCCTAAGGCGGGAGCGGTCGGCTCGCTGTGGGACGTCGTACGCGACCGTCGCCTCAACCACCGCCCAGAGGTCATCGCGCCGGTGCTGGCGGATGAGTGCGGCGCCCTGCTAACCGAGTTCTTCGCCCGACGCCGGGTCAGGTAGGCTGCTCGCGGTGGAGTCGCCTAGTGGCCGAGGGCGCACGCCTCGAAAGCGTGTGATGGGGCAACTCATCCGTGGGTTCAAATCCCACCTCCACCGCTCTAAAATCTAGCTGTTGACCAGGGACGATGGAAGCGTCGACAGACGCTAGCGCCCCGGACCGAAGGTCCCGTCTCCCGAAAAGCTGGCGGACGCCCCAACGGACGGCAATGTCGCGCCGAAGGATGAGCATGGCAACTGTGGCGAGCGATCGCGACGTAGAGCAGTTGCCGTTGCGGGACGGTTACCCCGGTCACTGTGAGCCCAGGGTCCAGAGTGCGGCCATCGGCAGAGCCGTGAGGCGGTCCCCGAAGGGCAGGGATTGCTCGCCGGCGTACAAGACATATCCGGCGTGGAAGCGATCGCCCAGCCGGGTGGCGAGGTGACGCAGACCGCGGAAGTCGTCGCGGCGTACTGTTTCGGCTGCCTTGATTTCGATGCCGATGATGTGGCCTGAGGCGTGTTCGAGGATCATGTCGACCTCGACCTTGTCGCGGTCGCGGTAGTGGAACAGCTGGACGGGTTCCTCAGTCCAGGTGAGCTGGCGGGCGATCTCGCCGATGGCGAAGTTTTCCAGCAGCGGCCCCACGGGCGCGGTCGGGTCCTTCGCTCGTTCCTCAGACAGTCCAATGAGTCGGCCGCCGATGCCGGAGTCGGTGATGATCAGTTTGGGAGTGGAGATCGCGCGAGTGGTCAGGTTCGACGACCAGGCCGGGATTCGCCGGATCACGAAGATTAGCTCGAGCAGGTCCAGGTAGCGCGACAGCGTCATCCGGGGTAGCTGAACGTCGGCGGCGATTGACTGGACCACGGCCAAGGTTCCCATTCGAGCCGCTACCACGCTCAGCAGGCGGCGCATCTGCGCGGGCCGCTCGATGTCGGAGATCTGGCGCACATCCCTAGTGATCAGGTCGGTGACGTAGGAGTCGAAGAACCGAGCCCGTCGGCGACCCGGATCGCGCCGGACCGCTTCGGGGTAGCCACCACGCAACGCACGGGCGACGTAGTCGCGTTTGGTCAGCCCGCAGGGCGGCACCGTCACCGGACCATCGGTGCTGAACACCGCGTCGACAAACCGGTCGGGTTCGCCCTCAATCTCTCCCTGCGACAACGGCCACAACTCGATCGTCTCGCTGCGGCCCGGCAACGCGTCCGGCAGATCCCGCAGACCAAGCAGCCGGGCAGAGCCGGTCAGCAGGTATCGGCCTGGGCGGGGGTCTCGGTCCACTTCCCGTTTGATCGGTAGCAGCAGCTCAGGCACTCGTTGGATCTCATCGATCAGCAACAACCCGTCATGGCGGACGAACGCGCCCGGGTCCTCTTCTGCCGCCGCTCGTACGGTCAGATCATCCAGATACAGCTCCCGCGCCCCGGCCTTACCCTCGACGAGCAACTTGGCGAGGGTGCTCTTGCCGACCTGCCGGGCCCCGTTCACCACGACCACCCGGGTATCTGACAAGGCCTCCAGTGCCATGGTCTCGGCTCGTCGAGCATAGAGATGCTTACCTTCCACACCACAGACGTTATCCCAGGAAGAGGGGATCGCTTGGTCAATTTGCCGACAGTTGCGTGGGCGGTTTGCCGCACCATCTGTGGGTGTCACGCCGATTGGCCGGTGGGCGCTGGCGATCCCGGCAGTGGCTCGCCAACGAACGCGGGTGCTTCCCGCGCACGCGGGGCTCCCTGGCCGGGGGCAGAGCGTCGAAACGCCGTCGGTCCGGTTCACCGTGGCGGGCTCCGGCCGGTGATCCCGCCCGGGCAGGACAGGCCGTCTATGTCGCAGCCGATCAGCTTGGCTCCGGCGCGGTAGGCACTGTCGTAGAAGGCCAGGACCACGGCGGCCGGATCGTCGGCGGCGCGGGCGTCGTCGTAGCGAAGCAGAGCCAGATGGTTTCCGCGCGCCGGCGACCAGAAGGCCTCGGTTGGCGTCAGCGGCTCGTGCGTCAGACCGAGCGGCTCGGGTGCGGTATAGGCGTAGAACATCGGCGATGGCCACTCGTCGTCGCCGAACCAGAACCCGAAGCTGATCACCTCATGGCTGTAGGCCTCTCGCGTGACCGCATCCGCCTCCGCGGACATGGGCGACCGGCGGCCAGTGAAGCGGGTGAGGGCCAGGTCGAATGTGTGCCAAAAATGGTGGACCGGGCTGGTTTTGCCGGAGAAGTCGGCGGCGAATCGTTCCAGCACCTGGCCGACCTGGGACAGGATCTGCCAATACCGGGTGACCATCGCCGGGTCGTAGGTGGCGTGCCCGACGTCCTCGGCGAAGGGCGTCTCGTCGGCCAGGTCGAAGGGCGTGGCCTTGATCTCGACCTGGATACCGAGGCCGGCGATGGTTTCGAACAGGTTCCGGTAAAACGAGGAGACCGACTGGTCAGACAACGAGAACTGCTCGCTGCGCCCGTCCAGCCGGTCCACCCTCAGGAGATGCCGTACCAGGTCGAAGTCGATACAGAAAAGCTGGTCGAGCGGGCCCATCGGCCGGGTGGTCAATCCGCGGCCGGTGATGTGGAACGGCACGTTCCACCAGTGATTACGGCGCACGCTGGCGGCGAGCCGGATCTTGCCCACGATCTGCTCGAACCGATGAAGCGTCTCTTTGGTCTCCCGCCAGTCCGCCAATGGCATCGCCGGAAACAACTCCACCACGAGCCGCCACCTCCTTGTCGATCGTTCAGAGCCGCAAGACAACCTTGCCGTGGGAAGCCGTTTCGGGCGGGGTCAGCCGGTATCGACCGGGGGGTCGGCCAGAATGCCCTCGAGCAGCCCCGTCGCCTGGCCGACCTCGATGAGGTAGCCATCTGGGTCGCGCATGTAGCACCGCAGTTCGGCTTTGCGGTCGATGGGCGGGGTGAGGAACATAGCCCCCTTACGGCTCCATTCCTGGTAACAGGCCCAAATGTCGGCCACCCGAATGTTGAGAAAACTCGTAGCCGTGCTCAAGTCGGTAGGGGGATGCAACCTGACGTCGGGCTTGTCTGGGGTTGGACCGCCACCTGGGTTCATGATTATCCAGCTGTTGGCCAGATTCACGATGCAGGGATTCTCCTCCAGCACCACCCGTCCGCCCAGGACATCGGCGTAGAAGGCCCGAGAGCGAGACACGTCGGCCACCGTAATAAAGTGCGTGAGCAATAGCCCGGTATCCGGTGCCGGGAGATCCTCGCGGCGCATATCAGCCTCCATTAAACTCATCATCAGCCCCAGCGGTGGCGATCCAACCCCGTGCCACCAGGTGACACCCTGCTGAGCTCGTAACCCGCGATGTTTAAAGATGATCTACGGTTGAGCGAGATTCTTCTTTGCTCTTATCTGCCGGAAGACCAGGAGCCTCCAGTCACGGACGATGTAGCAGAGCGCCTTGTCCTTGACGACCTTGTCTGCCATCGGTTCCCCTCCTGGCCCGAAGCACCGGAATGGGCGGGAGCACGCTGCTCCGGCGGCCGCCGTCATCCGGCGGACGAAACGCCGGAAGCCCTAGATCACGGCGCCGGAATCGCCTGGGGGACGCGTGGTCTTGGCCGGTGTTCTACTGGTCGTGCGGCTGGTTCGGCCGCGGGGTGGGGGTGTGGCGCCTTTGTTGTGGAGTTCGATGGCGAGCGGGGTCGCGGTGAACATGGAGGAGTAGGTGCCGACGGCGATGCCGATCAGCAGGGCGAGGGCGAAGTCGGCAAGCGAGTCGCCGCCGAGGAAGAGCAGTGCGGCGAGGATGAACACCGCGCCGAGGCCGGTGTTGATGGTGCGGGGGACGGTTTGGAGTATGGCGTCGTTGGCGAGATCGGCGAAGGGCGTGCGGACGCGGGCGTGCCAGTGTTCGCGGATGCGGTCGAAGACGACGACGGAGTCGTTGACGGAATAGCCGATGACGGTGAGCAGGGCGGCGAGGAAGACCCCGTCGATGGGCTTGCCGAGCCACGCGAAGACGCCGATGAGGATGGCCACGTCGTGGGCCATGGCGGTGACCGCGGCGGCGCCGAAGGTCCATCGGAATCTGATGGCCAGGTAGGCGAGTTGGGCGGCGAGCGCGATGGCGAGCGCGATGAGGGCGTTGCGGCGTAGTTCGTCGCCGAGGCTGGGTCCGATGAACTCATCGCGCAGCTTGGTGGCCTGGCCGCCGTCGCGGGACAGGGCGGCGCGGATACGTTCTTGTTCGTCGCCGGTGAGCCGTTCGGCGCGGACGGTGATGTTGTTTTGATCGGAGGCCTGCACGACGGCGCGGGGGAACCCGGCCGCGGCAACGCGCTGGCGGGCCTGGTCGACGTCGACGGCGCGGGAGGTGGAGTATTCGACCAGCCGGCCGCCGGTGAACTCCACTCCGAAGTTCAGCCCGCGTACGAAGATCCCGCTGACGGCGACGGCGACCGCGAGGGCGGAGATGGCAAGCCAGGTGCGCCGGTGGCGCATCAGGTTCGGTCGGTGGTCGGTGAGCCAGGTCCGGACGCGCCCGAGCCCGCTCATGCCGGTGACGGCCGGGTGGCGCCGGATGAGGCGCCGGTTGACCGCCCATTCGGTCAGGACCCGGGTGACGATGAGGGCGGACAGCATGGAGGCGAGCACGCCGATGGACAGGGTGACGCCGAACCCGCGGACCGGCCCGGAGGCGAGGAAGAACAACAACCCGGCGGCGAGCAGAGTGGTGATGTTGGAGTCGGCGATGGCCGACAAAGCACCTTTGAACCCGCGGATGAGGGACCTACGCAGGCTCCTGCGGGCGCTCGCGCCATCGGCGGCGTACTCCTCGCGGGCGCGTTCGAACACCAGCACGTTGGCGTCCACGGCCATGCCGATGGCGAGGACGAATCCGGCGAGGCCGGGCAGCGTGAGGGTGGCGCCGAGCGCGAGGAGCGCCGCATAAGAGATCAGCCCGTATCCGGCGAGGGCGACGGTGGCCATACCGCCCAGCAGTCGATAGACGGCGATGATGAACAGCCCGGTGAGGGCGACGCCGATGACGGCGGCCTTGCTGCTGGCCTCGATCGCGGCCTGCCCGAGGCTTGGACCCACCGTGCGCTGTTCGATGATCTCGACGGGCACGGGTAGCGCGCCGCCTTTGATCAGCAACGCCAGGTCTTGCGCCTCCTGCGGACTGAACTGGCCGGTGATCTGGGTGGAGCCGCCCACGATCCCCACCCTGCAGCGCACCGTCTCCTCCACTTGGGGGGAGGAGATGATCTGGTTGTCCAGCACGATGGCGACCCGGCGTTGGGGGTCACCGGGCGGCCGGCACGCCGCGTCCCCGGTGACCCGCTCCCAGGCTCGGCCGCCCCCGCCGCGGAAGTCGATGGTGACGAACCAGCCCATGGCGGGCTGTTGCGGGTCGGTGCGGGCGTCGGCGCCGCTGACCCCTTCCCCGGTGAGTACGGCCGGGCCGAGCCGAAGCCGCTGTCCTTCCTCATCGGCCAGCACGTTCTCCCGGCGAGGATCGATCACCGTCGACCGGCCCGGTTGACCCGGCGACGGCGCCGGCGTGGGAGTGGCAGTGGTGGCCTGCCCGGTCGGGGACGGCCGCGGCGTCGAAGTCGGACTTTCCGTTGGGCTCGTGGTGGGGGCCTGATCGGGTGATGCGATGCCGAGCACGGGGTGGAAGGTCAGCTGCGCGGTGCGGCCGATGACCGCGGCCGCCTGCCGCGGGTCCTGCACATCCGGCAGTTCCACGACGATGCGGCGTTCGCCGGAGCGAGCCAGGGCCGGTTCGGCCACGCCGAGCGCGTCGACCCTGCGGCGCAACACCTCCAACGCCCGGTCGGTGGATTCGGCGTTGGCCTTGGTGGTGGGCGAATCGCTGGTTTCCAGCACGATCTGAGTGCCGCCGCGCAGGTCAAGACCCAGGCGAGGCGTCTTGGTGAGGACGAAGAAGGCGGATAGGGCGAGAATGGCAAGCGCGAGTACGGCGCGCACCGCGGCGGCGCGGTTCACAACAACGGTCTCCGGACGAAACGAGGCCGCCGAGCACGGCGGCGGGGCCGACGATCAGAACGGGGATCAAAGATCGATCGGGGTACACGGCGCGTCGGCTGCCGCATGTTCGGTGCCCTCCACATCGTCCGCGGCGCTGATGTGTGTCCGCCTCACTAGCTTGACACAACACCGGGCGGATGCCTCCGGTGCGAGTTCCTCACCGTGTCGCCGGCGGATGGAGGGCAGCGGCTAGACGGTCGCCGAGCTCCGTCTGCCGTAAGCGGTCGCTCGGGCCGATGCGCGCGGAACCGTCACCATTCGGCGAAGGCGCCGTCGTCGTGGCGCCAGATCGGGTTGCGCCACGCATGCCCTGACTTGTCGCCGCGCCGTACGGCCGCCTCATCGACCTGCACGCCGAGCCCGGGACCTGGCGGCGGCAGGGCATGACCGGCGGTGAACTGGAAGATCGCTGGATCGAGCACGTAGTCGAGCAGGTCGGCATCGGTGTTGTAGTGGATGCCGATCGAGTGCTCCTGGATCAGGAAGTTCGGGGTGGCGAAGGCGACCTGCAGGCTGGCGGCGAGCGCGAGCGGGCCCAGCGGGCAATGCGGCGCCACATGGGCTCCCCAGACTTCGGCGAGCGCGGCGATCCGCCGGGTCTCGGAGATCCCCCCGGCGTGTGAGATGTCGGGCTGCACGACCGCGACCCCCGCCTGCAGCACGGGCAGGAAGTCCCACCGCGAGTAGAGCCGTTCGCCGACGGCGATGGGCACGTTGCTCGCGGTGACGACGTCGCGGAGCAGATGCGGGCTGTCGGGCAGCACCGGCTCCTCGGCGAACAGTGGGTGCAAGTCCGCGAGCAGCGGCAGCAGTCGCCGAGAGTCGGCCGGCGCGATACGGCCATGGAAGTCGACCGCCACGTCCCGTCCCGGGCCGAGCGCCTCGCGCGCCGCGGCGACCCGATCGACAACCGCGGCCACGTCGGCGCTGCCGGCCAGCGGCGGCATCCGTCCCGAAGCGTTCATCTTGACGGCGGTGAACCCCTCGGCCACCCGGGCAGCGATGCCGTCGGCCAGCGCCGCGGGCTCGTCGCCGCCGACCCAGGCGTACATCCGGACCCGGTCGCGTACGGGCCCGCCCAGCAGCGCGTGCACCGGGACGCCATAGGCCTTGCCGGCGATGTCCCACAGCGCCTGGTCAAGACCGGCCAGCGCGCTCGACAACACCGGCCCGCCCCGGTAGAAGCCGCCCTTGGCGAGCACCTGCCAGTGGTCCTCGATGCGAAGCGGATCGCGTCCCACGAGTTGCTCGGCCAGTACGTCCACCGCCGCGCGGACCACCTCGGCCCGGCCCTCCACCACCGGCTCGCCCCACCCGACCAGGCCGTCGTCGGTCTCGATCCGGCAAAACAGCCAGCGCGGCGGGACGAGGAACGTCTCCACCCTGGTGATCTTCATGGCGCTCCGCCCAGCTCCGCCTGGTCGCGGGCGGCCTGGTCGAGCAGCCCGCGCATGGCCCGCTCGGCCGCGTCTGGATCGCCGGACCGTACGGCCGCCAGCACGGCCTGGTGCGGGGGCAGGAAGTCCTCGCGGTGTCCCGCGGCGTGCACCAGCAGGTCGCGGGCGCGCAACCCGATCTCGATGATGTGCTCCATTCGGGCGAGCAACTCGTTGTGGGACGCGGCCAGCAAGGTCCGGTGGAAGGCCAGATCGGCCTCGACGATCTCCTCCGGGCTGGCCTCCGCCGGTACGAGAGTCAGCGTGCCCTCCAGCGCGGCCAGGTCGTCGTCGGTCCTGCGGACGGCGGCCAGCCGGGCGCCGGCCGGCTCGACGATGAGGCGCACCTCATGCAGGTTGGTCAGGAACTGGTCTCTGGCCGAACTCTCGAACTGCCAGCGCAGCAGGTCGGGGTCGAGCAGGCTCCAGTCGGCGCGCGGCCGGACGAACGTCCCGCGTTTGGGTCGCGCGTCCACCAGGCCCTTGGCCGCCAGGACCTTCAGGGCCTCGCGGACGACGGTCTTGCTCACGTCGAAGGTGGCCTCGAGGTGTTCGATGTCGAGGATCGAGCCCGGTGGCTCCGCGCCGCTCACGATGCGCCGGCCGACTTCCTGCACGACCTGGCCGTGCAGTCCGCGGTCGGGATATCCGGTCACTGGCCACCGTCCTTCTGTCCCGGGAGTGTCGTCAAGCGGAGTCCTTCTTGGCGCTCCAGCCCCCGTCGACGAGCAAACTCGCCCCGGTGATGTAGGAGCTTTCGGCCGAACCGAGGAAGGCCACCGCTGCGGCCACCTCGTCGGGCCGGCCGAAGCGGCCCGCCGCGGTGGCCGCGGCGCTGCGGCGTCGTGCCGTCTCGTCGATGCCATCCCAGGCGGGGGTCAAGATCGGTCCGGGAACGACGGTGTTGACCCGTACGCGCGGTCCGTACTCCACCGCGAGCTGGCGGGCCAGCGCGCACAGTCCGCCCTTGGCGGCCGCGTAAGCGGGATGACCCGGCAGCCCCGCCGTGGCGTGCACCGAAGACGTCAGCACGACCGCGCCCGCGCCCGTCCCCGCGCGTGCGCGTGAGCCCTTGTCCCCGGCGGCGGCCAGCAGCCCGACGCAGGCCCTGACCCCGAGGTAGGTGGCCTTGAGGTTGACGGCGAGCTGCCGGTCCCAGTCCTCCTCGGCGAGTTCGTGTGCGGGCGCGCGGACGATCACGCTGGCGTTGGAGCACAGTACGTCCAGGTGGCCGATCTCGGCGCGAACCAGGCCGGCCACCCGCGCCCAGGTGCCGGCCAAGGACACGTCGCCCGACACCGGCAGCACCGCCGGGCGGTCGGCGGCGACGTCGCGCAACGGGCCGGCGGCGATGTCGACCGCGATCACGGTGGCGCCATCGCGCACGAACCGGTCGACGATCGCGGCGCCGATGCCCGACGCGGCGCCCGTCACCACGGCGCACTTGCCGTCGAACGGCTTGGCGGTCATGTCGGCAACCCGACGGGGCGCTCACCGCTGCGCCGCTGCTGAATGACGACGGCGCAGACGAGCAGGGTGCCCTGGGCCACGTTCTGCCAGAACGAGTTGACGCCCTGCACGGTCAGTCCGTTGTCGAGAGCACCCAGCAGGGCCACGGCAAGCAGCGTACCGCCGACCCCGCCTCTGCCGCCTTTGAGCGCGCAGCCGCCCAGCGCGGCCGCGGTGATCGCCTTGAGCTCGAGTCCCTCGCTGCCGGACGTGGGCTGGCCGGACCCTGTCCGCGCGGTCAAGATGATGCCGGCCACCGCGGCGACCAGGCCGGCCAGCGCGTACACCGAGATCAGGTATTTGTTGATGTCGATGCCGGCGAGCCGGGCGGCGGTGTCGTTTCCGCCGATCGCGTAGATGTTGCGGCCGACGTCGGTGTACTTCAGCAAGATGTGTACGGCGATCGCCACGGCCAGCAGGATCCACATCAAGACCGGCACCCCGGCGATCTTGCCGCGGCCGATGAAGATGAAGATGTCGTCGCCCAGCACGTACCCCTGGGCGCTGCCGTCGGAGATGAGCTGCGCGACGCCCTTGAACGCGGCCAAGGTCGCCAGGGTCGCGATAACCGGGTTGACCCTGCCGTAGACGATGATGAGGCCGTTGACGACTCCGCAGGCGACGCCCACGGCCAGGGCCGCGCCGATGCCGGCCATGGCGTTGCCGCCCGCGGAGGTGAACGCCATGGCGCTGACGACCGAGGTCAGCCCCGCCTGCGAGCCGGTGGAGATGTCCAGGGCGCCGCAGACGATGACCACGGTCTGCACCAAGGCGAGCAGCCCGACCACCGTCGCGCTCTGCGCCATCACCTGGATGTTGGACCAGCCGAGATAGTCGCTGTTGAGAGAGCCGAACAAGGCCAGCACGGCGACGAGCGCGATCACCAGGCTGAGGTTCTGGCCGCCGATCGTGCCGACGGCCTGGCGCAGCCGGGTGCCCTGCCGCACGTCCGCCCGCCTCGCCCCCTCAGGGGGTGCGCTGGTCTGGGTCATGCGGGTCCTCCATGTGGTGGTGCCGTCCCGTCGTGGGGCGCGGTCCCGTCAATGGGCGCGGTCCCGTCGGGCGGTGCGCCGGTCAGGTCATCCGCCATCGCCAGGGCCAGGACCGCCTCCTCGGAGGCCGTGTCTCGGTTGAGCTCACCGGTCACCCGGCCGCCCTGCATGACGACGATGCGGTCGGCCAGGCCGAGCACCTCGGGGAGCTCGGAGGAGATGAACAGCACCGCGACGCCGTCCCGGGCCAGTTCCGCGATGATGGCGTAGATCTCGGCCTTGGCGCCCACGTCGATGCCGCGGGTCGGCTCGTCGAGGATGATCACCTGGGGCCGGCGGGCCAGCCACCGGGCCAGCACCACCTTCTGCTGGTTGCCGCCCGACAGCCTGCGGATCTCGTGCTCGATGGACGGGGTACGGATCCGCAGTCGTTCGACGTACTCCTTGGCCAGCCGGCGCTCCTCGGCCCGGCGGACGATGCGCAGCCGGCGCAACCCGCCGAGCGCGGGCGAGGCGGCGAGGAAGTCGCGGGCAGGCTCCCATCCCGCGACGAGCGCCTCATCCCG
>CALAED010000188.1 GCA_937891035.1 uncultured Thermomonosporaceae bacterium
CCCCCGCCTGCCCCCCGCCTGGCGACCGCCGACACCGCCTCAGCCCACCTGGCGACAAGCCCCCACCGGTGAAGAAAGGAGTTCCACCGGCCCCGCTCCCGCTGTCGTGATCATGCGCTGCCCGCCCAGTGCATGATCACGACTGCGCGCGGGCGGACGGCATCCCGCGGGCCACGATCAGGCCCTTATAGGCGAAGCCGCGGACGTGGATGACGGCGACATCGGGGCCGGGCGCGTCGTCGAGTTCGCTCGACACCCCGACGCCCCCCATCTCGACCCGCACTCCCGGCGGGACGATGATCTCGATGGTCGACTTGTAGGCCACCGCTCGAATGGTGGTGACCGGGCTCTCCAGCTCAGCCGCGCGCAGGTCGAGCACGCCGCCGCCCTTGTAGATCGCACTCGTGTATGTGTGCGGCACACGCCAGCGGCCGCTGCGTCGTACGTGGCTCTTGTAGGCGATCTGGCGCCGGCCGGGTGCGGGCTCTTCGGCGGCGCGGGCCGCGACCGTGGCCGCGCGCGCGGCGGGCACCGCGGCGGGCGACATGGCGCCAGCGGGCGCGCCGGGCAGATCGGCGAACAGTGGTTCCAGGTCGGCCCTGGTGCGCGCGGCGAGGGCGGTGCGCATGCGCTCGTCGAACTCTCGGTCGTCGAGCCGTCCCTCGGCGAACGCGGTCTGCAGGCGTTGGACGGCCTGGTCGCGCTCCTGGTCAGAGGCGCGGATGGCCGGAACCGCCGGCGCCGGCTTGTCATGCTGCGATTCCACGCCGCGCCTCCCTATCCCGAAGCTGTCGAGTCGAGGGTCACCGCGCCCGAAGGTCCCGGTCCCCCGCCCGTCGAGGAGCTCCGCAAGTCGAGATGTATCGTAACTCATCTCCACATGCGAGAGAAAGCCATCCGAGGCCGCGACCAGACCGGAACCTCGGCGCCGGTCGCGGCGCCGGTCGCGGCCCCTGCCTCGGCGTCAGTCTCGGCGTCAGTCTCGGCGCCGGTCTCGTCGGGCCGCCCCGGCACCGCCGCCAGCCGTACGGAGGGCGAGTGGGCCAGCACGGTCACGCCGACCGCCATCAGCACGCAGGTGCCGGCGACCGCTGCCAGCACCGCGGGCGAGGCCGGCACCGCGGCGTGGAAGGCGAGGACGGCGAACAGATAGGAGACGACGGGATTGGTCATGTTCATCGCGGTCAGCGCCGCCGGCAGCGGTCCGGCCGCGAATGCCTGCTGGCCCAGCAGCAGGCCGGTCGCCGCCGTCACCGCCAGGCCGTAGCCGGGCCAGTCCACGGCGGTCGCCGCGACCCCGCGGTTCAGGAGGTTGTCGGTCGTCAGCTTGATCAGTACGGCGGTCGCCGCGAAACACAAGCCCGAGGCGGCGCCGAGCAGCGCGGCGCGGGCCACCGGGCCGCGCATCGCTGCGGCCGACACCAGGAAGAAGATCACCACCGCCCCGGCCAAGAAGGCGAGCAGCAGCCGGCCGCGGTCCGGCGAGCCGGTGCCCGGCGCGGCCCCGCGCACCGACAGCAGCACGGCGAGACCGCCCGACACGCTGATCCCGCCGATCACGTCGCGCGCGGTCACCGAGCGCCCGGTTCCAATCGTGCCCAAGACGATGGCGAACAGCAGTTGGGTGACCAGCAACGCCTGGACGACGGCGATGGACCCGAAATGCAGCGCCGTCGCCTGCGCCATGAAGCCGCTCAGGTTCGCGGCCCAGCCCGCGAGCCACAGGCGGTCTCGCACCAGGCCGCCGAACAGCCCGAACGCCGAGAGCCTGACCGGGCTCTCACGCTCTAGGCGACTGGCGGCGCGCTGCTGGCAGGCGGCGGCGATCGCGAACAACAGTGCCGCGATGACGCTCAGCGCGATGGCGGCGGACATCGGACTCCAGTCGTTCGAAGGCCTGCCGCAGCCGGATGTCGAAGTCGCGCGCCTCCGGCATCAGGTGCGGCTCGGCGGTGATGGACAGGTAGAGCCGGCCGGACCAGCTCAACGCGCCGACCCCCAACGGCACCCCGTCGGCGAGCGGCAACAGTGGATACACCTCGCGCAGCGGCACGCCGGCGAACGACATCTCCACCGAAGGGCCCGGCATGTTCGACACGATCGCGCCGAAGAACCTGGCGCGGTAGGTGCCGCGGGCGGCCCACGCCTGCATCGGCACCGGGAACAGGCCCATGCCGCGCAGTACGGCCGTGCTGGCGAGACCGCGGCCGGATCGCCGGCGATGCTCGGCCGAGCGGTGCACAGCCAGGAGCCGGTCGCGCGCCGGCAGCGGTCCGACCGGCACGTCGAGACGCAGCGCGGCGGTACGGTTGCCGGCGACCGCCGACCGGCCGTGGCCGGGTGGCGCGGGTGGACGCAGGGTCAGCGGGACGGCCGCTCGCAGTGCCTTGCCCGCGGTCTCCTCGCCGCGGAGCACCAGCACCTCGCCGATCACCTCGCCGATCAGCGTGAGCATCACGTCGGTGACCCTTACCCCGGCTCGCTTGGCCAGCGCCCGTACCCGGTCGAGCGGCAACGAGACCGTACGGAAGGTGCGGTCGGCCGCCATCCGCCCGGTGATCGAGGTGGCCGGGGCCGTACCGTCAAGGGCGAGCTGGACGAGACCAACGGCGCCGAAGACGGAACGGGCGAGCGGGCCCGGCCCCTTGGGCAGGTCGCCGGCGGGGAGCGGCAGCTGGGGCTCCAGGATGTTGCGCAGGATGTCGACGACCCCAAGGCCGTCGGCGATCACGTGATGCAGCAGCACGACGACGGCGCCCTCACCGGGTCCGACCCCGTGTACAAGCCACAGCTGCCAGAGCGGCCGGTTCTGGTCGAGGCGGCTGCCGGCCAGCCCCGCCACGAACTCCTCAAGGGCGCGGCGGCCGCCCGGAGCGGGCAGCGTGGTCGTCCGCACATGCCAGGTCAGGTCGATGTCGGGGTCGTCCACCCAGCGCGGGCGGCGGAACGCGCCGGGCGGGCTGATCCGCTGCGTGAGGCGGGGCAGCCGGGGCAGCCGCTCGGCCATCAGCGCCCGTACGTCGGCGATGGCGGGCGCGCCGTCGCGTAGGTCGAGCACCCCGATGCCGCCGACCTGCTGCGGCACCTCGGCGCTTTCGACGTAGAGGAAGAACGCGTCCGCGGCCGCCACGCGCGGGGGGCGGCGCCGCAAGACGGCGGGCCGGCGTCCGGCCGCGTCCCGGGGCGCGTCCGGACCGAGAGTGCCGGGCCGCCGGACCCCCGGCCGCAGCAAGACGGGCCCGAGCGAGCCCGGCCGCAGCGTGCCCTGCCGCAGCGAGATGGGCCGCAGCGAGATGGGCCGCAGCGAGATGGGCCGCAGCGAGATGGGCCGGCGCTCGCGGCTGCGGCGCGCCGCCTCCCTGGCCTTCGCACGCCTGGCCATCTTGGCGCGCTCGTTGACCCGTACCCGTTCGAGGAACATGGCCACGGGGATGAGCAGCAGGCCGCCGGCGATGTCGATCAGGTAGTGGGTGGCGGTGGCCACGACGACGTAGCCCGTGACCACGAGGTCGAGCACGCACAGCACCTTGACCGAGGTCCGGCACCCGGCCCGGAAGGCCACCACGCCCATCCAGGCGATCCAGGCCATGTGCAGGCTCGGCATCGCGGCGAACTGGTCGGCTCCCGCGCTGACGACTCCGGTGCCCCAGGTCATCGGCGGGTGGTGGATCGCGACGATGTCGGTGTAGCCCTCGCCGGGCAGCAGCCGCGGCGGGGTGGTCGGCCACATCGCGAAGCAGACGATCGCGATCAGCGTGGTGAAGATCAGGGTGTTCCTGGCCCAGGGGTAGATCGGGCTGCGCCGCCACCACAGCACGACGAGCACGCCGAACGTGCCGACCACGTAGGTGGTGGCGTACTCCCAGGCGGCGAGCGCGCCAAGCGTGTGGTGCCGGCTCAGGAACTCATTCAGCGGCCGCTCGACGTCGATGCCCGTCCACCGCTCAAACCGCAGCAGCAGCATGCC
The DNA here is from genome assembly GCA_937891035.1 of uncultured Thermomonosporaceae bacterium. Taxonomy (GTDB): domain Bacteria; phylum Actinomycetota; class Actinomycetes; order Streptosporangiales; family Streptosporangiaceae; genus CALAED01. The sequence goes on from CALAED010000188.1 coordinate 3,968, forward strand.
ATTGGCGTCGGTGATCCGGCGGGATTCCGCGAAACTATGCGTACACACCAAATAAACGGCAAAAACCGCCAACCCGACCGAGACTTCGTGCAGTCCCGATCGCCAGCGGTCCGGTACGGCGTCGCGATCAGCCGTAGTGGCGCGCGCGTTCATCCCGCTTCTCTGGCAGGGACCCAGCCCCCCACCGTACGCACAATTCTTCCGACCCCCCAACAGGAGCCTGCCCCCGAGCACACGCGACCAATGCCGCCCTCCTTCGGCCGATCACGGCCGTAGCAGATATGTGTAGTTTACCCGCGATAGATCATTCATCGCCGGAATATCAGCTCCATATCGTTACGTAGACCGGCGGCCGGAAACGCGACGGCGGGATCCCGGCGCCCGGCTTACGCATGAGGTGCATGGCCTCTGGCGTACCCAGGAAGCGCCGAAAGGCACCGGCCAGAGGTGGACGGCGATCAACACCCAGCGTGGTCGCGTGCCAGCGGACCTCGGCCGGTGTGGCCGGTGTGGGGATTACAGACAGTTCACCACGACGGATCTGATGGGCAACGAGATGGGCGAAGGCGGGGGCGACCCCCGCGCCCTCGGCCGCCGCCTCCCAGGCCGCGGTCTGATTGGGGAAGACCCTGACCCGGTTCTCCGATACCCGAAGCCGCCGCAGCAGCCGGCCCGTGTCGCTGTCCGGGTCGGCGCCTGACGGGTCGACCAGCCAGGTGGCGGGCGACGACCGCGGACCGCCGACCACCACCAGCCGGGCCCGGAACACCGGCTCGCTCACCAGTTCGGGGTCTCCGCCCAGGTGCGGCCCCAGCGCCAGGTCGGTGAGCCGGCCCGCCACCAGCGCGGACATCTCGTTGATGCCGGCCACTCCGGAGGACCCGTCCACCTCACGGCCCGCCCGGCGGCTGAACGCGTCGAGCAGCGGCGCGGTGACGAACTCGGCGATCGTGCTGGTGGCGACCACGCGCAGCGGCTCGGGCGCCCCCTGCGCCGCCCGCACCGCGGCCTCGGCCTCCGCGCCGAGCGCGACCATCTGCGAGGCGATGGACAGCAACCTGGCGCCGCCGGGGGTCGGCGTCATCCCGTTCGGCCCGCGCTCGATCAGCGGATCGCCCAGGTGCTGCCGCAGGGCGGCCAGCGCCTGCGAGACGGCCGGCTCGCTCACGTCAAGCGCGCTCGCCGCCGCCTTCACCGAACCGAGCCGGGCCACCAGGACAAAGGCCCCTAACTGGGTAAGCGTCACTCCGCCAGTGTGCCCCTCCGCCGAAGCCCTGTTAAGCCTTCCCTTATTGCCCGAGGTCAACAGCGGTACCGCCGAGCCGGGTCGATGATGCCATGGCACCGACATGACATCCGTGCCGCAGAGCGGCTCGGCCATCGCCCGGCTGGATGACCCCGGATTCTCGTTACAGGGTGCGGAAGTCGGCGAAGTCGAAGCCGGGCGAGACGACGCAGCTGACCAGGGCCGCTTCGCTGGTGGCGGGCTTGGCGGACTGCCAGTGGCCGGCCGGGACCAGGGCCTGCGGATGCTGGCCGCCCTCGATGCCGGGGCCGAGAGTGAGCGTCCACGGCGTGGCCGGGTGCTCGCCGGTGCCGCCGAAGATCAGGTTGAGCGGCCCGCCGCGGTGCCACAGCCACAGTTCGTCGGAGGCGACGACATGCCAGAGCGACTCCTCGCCCGGCGGGAGCAGGAAATAGATGCCGGTCGCGCTGGCCCGATCGCCGCGATGGCCCTCGGGGCGGAAGCGGACCGAGGTCTTCCACGTCTCCCGAAACCAGCCGCCCTCCGGATGCGGAACCAGGTCGAGCGCGGCGGCGACCGCCGGACGCTCCAGCAGGGCGACGTGCCGGCCGGCCGGACCACGCCGGGCGTACCGGATGTGAACGGCGGACGAGCGGTCGATCACGCCGGGCAGCGGCACCCGGACGGGTTCCGGGGCGAGCGTGATCGCGATGACCTGGCCCACGGGAAAGGCGTCGTCGGCGATGGCGAGAACGTCGTCGGCCGGCGCCCAGGCGGCCCCGGCGTCGCCGAGCACGAACGGCGCGTCCGGCGCGGTCTGCCATGCCTCCAGCGTCGTGAGCAACAGCACGTGACCGACCCTAGTGGAAGCCGTGATCGCGGCCTGCCGCGCAACGACACATGCCGATAGATACATCGTTGGACGGCACTGGTAGTTAGCCGGAATTACTGGGCCGACGGGCCGCCGGCCCATGCAACGCTCATTACGGAGAGTGCCGTGCCAGGTTCGAGCTCTCCGATGGTCGCCGTTCGTTCACGGAAACGGAGCAGTCCATGGCCAGTCCGTACGCACCTTCCGTCGGCGGGGACGCCGGCTACCTGCGGATCGCCACCGAGGAGGCCTTCGCGCCACCGGAGTTGATCGAACAGTGGCGCAAGCTGCTGAGCAGCGGGGTCGACAATCCCGGCTTTCAGAGCCTGAGCGGGTTCTACGTGGGGAGCTCGAGCGCGCGGGCCACGGCCGTCCTCGAACGGCTGCAGGATCTCGGTGAGCGCAGGCTGGCCGACATGGACGCCACCGGCATCGACAAGCAGATCATCTCCCTCACCGCGCCTGGCACGCAGGTCTTCGACCGCGACCTCGGCGTGGCGATGGCGACGCTGGCGAACGACCGGCTCGCGGACGCCTGCGGGCGGCACCCGACCGCTTCGTCGGGCTCACCGCCATCGCGCCGCAAGACCCGGAGCACGCCGCCAAGGAGATCGAGCGCGGAGCACGCGAGCTGGGATTCAAGGGCGTGATCATCAACTCGCACACGCACGACGAATACCTGGACGATCCGAAGTTCTGGCCCATCTTCGAGGCCGCCGAGTCGCTGGATACGCCTATCTATCTGCATCCCACCGGGCCGTCGCGCGGGCTCATCCAGCCGTTGATGAACGCCGGCATCGACGGCGCCATCTTCGGGTTCGCCGTCGAGACCGGCACCCATCTGCTCCGGATCATCGTCGCCGGGGTCTTCGACCGGTTCCCCGGCCTCAAGCTGGTCGTCGGCCACCTCGGCGAGGCGTTGCCGTTCTGGCTCTACCGGCTCGACTACATGCACGCCGCGACCGTGGCCGCCAAGCGCTACGACGCCATGCGGCCGCTGGCCAAGCGGCCCAGCGACTACCTGCGCGAGAACGTCTGGGTGACGACGAGCGGTATGGCCTGGGCCCCGGCCATCATGTTCTGCCGCGAGGTGCTCGGCGCCGACCATGTCCTGTACGCGATGGACTATCCGTACGAGTACGAGCTCGACGAGGTGCGGGTGCACGACGACCTGCCCATCGGCTTCGCCGAACGAAAGGCCCTCTACCAGACCAACGCCGAACGCGTCTTCGGCCTTTAGGGGCCGCTTCGGCGCGCGGTTGGTACGGTCGCCTGCGCTGACCGGAGCACCCGGTCGTCCCGTCCTACGCATGGCCCACCGCCCCTTCACGGGTGCCCGGTGAGGGGCGTGGGCTACGCCAGTGGTGTGTCCGAACAGATCACACCCGCACCCATTCCACCGGGGAGGTGCGGTTGGCGCTCGCGCTCTTGCACAACGCGGGAATATGAGAGCCGTCGCTGGAGACCACCTTTGCCGGTCCGGCGGCGCTCGCCGCTGTGGCCACCACCACGGCGTCCACCACACATTGGTGGCCGGACAATCCGGTGGCCCCCAACAGGGCCGCAGCGGCGTCGGCGATGTCCTCGGTGACGGGAACAACCGTCAGCTGAGAACGCACATATGCAAGGCGTTGCCCGGCCTTGCCCTCGCGACGTCGCTCGACGATCGTGACCGTGCTGATCGTCGGTATGAACGCCTCACGCGTAGCGACCTGGAGCCGTGCCATCATGCGGCGATCATGATCGGCCAGCAGCGACAATCCTTGAGCGTCCAGGACGAAAACGGGCCCAGCCAGCGTGCCCGGATGACTTACTCGCCGCGCCACGCGGCCTCCGCCTCCGCCAACTCCTGGTCGGTGAACTGCCCATGCCGCGTCGTATGGTCGTCGACCATCTCCTGCGCCTTGAGCAGGGCGAGGTATCGCTCGGCGGCAGCGTCCAGAAATCGTGAGAATCCGCGCGTGCCGGTGCGAGCCTCGATCTCTTGGACCACGGTCTCGCTGAGGGTCACCGACTTCTTCACCGTTGTGCCTTCGCGACCGCTCAGGGTCGGGCGGGCGCGCCGCTCCTCCCGCTTCCCAGCGACATCGGCCTCAGTGTCGCGATCACTGACCATCATAGAAAAAGTGTACTACCAGAAGTAGGATAACGATGCCGGCGTGCACTTCTGATCTCTGTTCGGCGGGCGTAACCAGGCATTTCACGAGTAGGCGGCGGGGTCGGCGGCGAAGGCGTCGCGGCAACCAGGCCCGCAGAAAAACCACGTCTCGCCCCCGCGCTCGTGCCGCGGCGTCACCTCGGCGATGGCCACGCGCATGCCGCACACGGGGTCGATCGCCTCGCGCGCCGCGGGAGGGGCCTCGGGAGGCGCCGCCGCGCCAGGACGCTCGGCCGCCGGAGATTCCGTCGCCTGGCCCTCGGCCGCCGGAGACTCCGCCGCCGGACGCGCGGACATGATCTCGGCCAGCACCGACAGCGCCACCTCCGGCGCCGTCCTGGCGCCGATGTCCAGGCCCGCGGGCGTGTGCACCCGGGTCGCGTCCGGCGGATCCAGTTCGGCGACGACCGCGGCGCCCCGGCGCCGGCTGGCGATCAGGCCGATGTAGGGCACGCCCGCTCGCAGCGCCGCCGCCAGCACGGCCTCCTCGTCACGGCCGTGCGAGGCCACGACCACGGCCGTCGTGTCCGGCGCGATCGACGCGGCCGGATCGGTCGCCGCCGTGATGTCGTACCCGACGGCGGCGCCGACCCGGGCCAGCGCGCGGGCGATCGGCGCGTCGCCGAAGACGTGCACGAGCACGGGCGGGAGCACGGCCTCCAAGAAGATGTCCAGCGTCCCGCCCGACAGGCACGGGTTGCCTACCGTGATCACGCCCTGCGCGGTCGTCTCCGGCGACTCCGTCGGCGTTATGCGCAACAGCGTTGAGTCGCCGGTCTCCAGGAGCCGCAGCCCCTGGAGCCGTACGGTCGACTCGGCACAGGTGCCGCCGACGAAGCCCTCCAGCGTTCCGTCGGGCAGCACGAGCGCGCGGTCGCCCGCCTTGGCGCTCGTCGGCCGCTCGGCCCGTACGACCGTCGCCAACACGTACGGCGTCCGGCCCGAGCGGAGCTCCTCGGTTCGAGACAACAGATCATGCACGTCGTCCACCCAACGGAACGAGAGTGAGCCAGGGCCAGGGCCAGGGCTTAGGGAATGGCGAGGTCGGTGCGGAAGGGCCGGCCCTGGATGCCCCGCCACACGTTCGCCGGAGTGAGCGGCATGTCGATGTGCCGCACGTCGTGCGGGCGCAGCGCGTCGACGACGGCGTTGACGACGGCGGCCGGTGAACCGACCGTGGCCGACTCGCCGACCCCCTTCGCCCCGATCGGATGGTGCGGCGAGGGCGTCACGGTCTCGCCCAGCTCCCACGACGGGCATTCGAGCGACGTGGGCAGCAGGTAGTCCATGAACGAGGCGCCCAGGTGGTTGCCCTCCTCGTCGAAGGCCATCACCTGCATGAGCGCCATGCCGACCCCGTCGGCGAGCCCGCCGTGGATCTGGCCTTCCACGATCATCGGGTTGATCCGCACCCCGCAGTCGTCGACCGCGATGAACCGCCGCACCGACACCTTGCCCGTGCCGGGGTCGACGTCCACGACGCAGATGTAGGCCCCGAACGGGAAGGTCAGGTTCGGCGGATTGTAGACGCACGTCGCGTCCAGGTGCCCTTCGACGCCTTCGGGCAGCTCGACGTTGCCGTGCGCGGCCATCGCGATCTCCTGCATCGTCGCACCGGAGCCCGGCTCACCGCGTACGAACCAGCGGCCGGCCTCCCACTCCAGGTCCTCCGGCGCCACCTCCAGCATCGCGCCCGCCACGATCTTGGCCCGTTCCCGCACCTTGCGCGCCACCACGGCGGCGGCGGCGCCGGACACGGGCGTGGATCGGGAGCCGTAGGTGCCGAGGCCGAACGGCGTCTGGTCGGTGTCGCCGTGCACGACCTCGACGTCGTCGGCCGGGATGCCGAGCTCTTGGGCGACGATCTGGGCGAACGTCGTCTCATGCCCCTGCCCCTGGGTCTGCACGGAGATCCGCAGCACCGCCTTGCCGGTCGGATGGACGCGCAGCTCGGCGCCGTCGGCCATGCCGAGGCCGAGGATGTCCATGTGCTTGCGCGGTCCGGCGCCGACGGCCTCGGTGAAGAAGCTGATGCCGATGCCCATGAGGGAGCCGGCGCCCCGCTCGCGCCGCTCGGCCTGCTCGGCGCGCAGCTCGTCGTACCCGGCGATCTCCATCGCGTGCCGGAGCGCCCGCGGATAGTCGCCGGAGTCGTACTCCCAGCCGGTCGCGCTGGCGTACGGGAACTGCTCGGGGCGCAGCAGGTTCGCCAGCCGCAGTTCGGCCGGGTCCATGCCGAGCTCGGCGGCGAGCACGTCGACCATGCGCTCGACGAGGTAGACGGCCTCGGTGACCCGGAACGAGCAGGCGTACGCCACGCCGCCCGGGGCCTTGTTGGTATAGACCCCGGTCACCGCGCAGTGCGCGGCCGCAAGGTCGTACGAGCCGGTGAACACGTGGAAGAACCCGGCGGGGAAGGCCGTCGGCTGGGCGGTGCCGTTGAAGGCCCCATGGTCGGCGAGCACCTTGACCCGCAGCCCGAGGATCTTGCCGTCGCGGGTCGCGGCGATCTCACCGTGCATGTGGTAATCGCGGGCGAAGGAGGTGCTCATGAGGTTCTCGGAGCGGTCCTCGACCCACTTGACCGGCTTTCCCGCGACGATCGAGCCGACGATCGCGCACACGTATCCCGGGTAGATGCCGACTTTGTTGCCGAACCCGCCGCCGATGTCCGGCGCGACAACCCGGATCTTGTGCTCGGGCAGCCCGGCCACCAGCGCGTACAGCGTGCGGTGGGCGTGCGGGGCCTGGGTCGTCGTGTAGACGGTGAGCTTGCCGGTGACCTTGTCCATGTCGGCGACCACGCCGCAGGTCTCCAGCGGGGCCGGATGCGAGCGCGGGTAGAGCATGTCCTGGGCGACCGTCACCTCGGCGTCGGCGAACGCCCGGTCGGCGGCCGCGGCGTCGCCGGACTCCCAGTCGAAGATGTGGTTGTTCGTCCGCCCTTCGAGGTCGTCGCGGATGACGGGCGCGTCGTCGGCGAGCGCGCCGCGGGCGTCGATCACGGGC
>CALAED010000189.1 GCA_937891035.1 uncultured Thermomonosporaceae bacterium
CGGACGGCATCGGCGACGGCGCCTACTTCGCGACGATGCTGGCCCGGTTCTTGAGCGTGCTGGCGATGGCGGTGCTGGTCGTCGTCGACATCTACCGGCCCGGACGCGATCTGGTCCGGCAGGACGATGTCGACGATCCGGCCGGCGGCGTCTTCGATGGCGCCCAGGACCGGTTCCGGCTGACCGGCCTGACCCGTCCGATCACCAGTGCCGGCCGCGCTCCAGCGTAAGCCGCGGCGCGCGGGGAGCAGGTCTGACCGCGCCGCGCTGATCACATGGCTGGCTACCAGGGCCGCCGTGGTGCTCATCGCCGTGGTGGCCGCGCGCGTGCTCGTCCGCGGCGACCTGCGCGAGCCGTTCCTCGACCGCTGGACCCAATGGGACGTCGATCATCTCATCGAGATCGCGCGGTACGGCTATGACGGCGATCCGAGCCAGCCGCCCGACCCCGGGCTGCCCGGATTCTTCCCCGGCTTCCCGCTGCTGTTGCGCGCGTTGCACTTCGTGGTGCCGGACTGGCAGATCGCCGCGTTGCTCATCTCGTTCGCCGCGGGCGGGATCGCCATGGTCGCGCTGGCCCGGCTGGGTGAGCGCGAGGGGCCGCCGGGCGCCGGGCCGCGCGCGGTGATCGCGTTGCTGCTCAGCCCGATGGCGGTGTTCTTGTTCGCCGGGTACACCGAGCCGCTCTTCCTCGCCTGCGCGCTGCCCGCCTGGTTGCTGGCGCGGCAGGGGCGCTGGGAGGCGGCGGCGCTGTGTGCGTGCGCCGCCGGATTCGTCCGCGTCACCGGGGTCTTCCTGGCGATAGCGCTGGTCGTGGAGTTCGTGGTCCACGATCGCCGATGGCGGCGGCTGCCGTGGCTGGTGCCCCCGTTCCTCGGAGTCGCGGGGTACATGACGTACCAATGGGCGCGCACCGGCGACTGGTTCGCCTGGCAGCACGCGCAGGAGCGGGGGTGGGGGCGCACCATGGTCCCGCCCTGGGAGGCCCTGCAGACCACCTGGGCGGCGGCGTTCGGGCAGCACAACGAGTTCACGGTCGCCTTCCGGGTGGAACTGCTCGCGGCGTTGGCCGGCGTGTTGCTGACGGGATGGCTGGCGGCGCGGCGCAGGTGGCCGGAATTCACTTACGTCGGGTTGCAGGTGGCCGCGCTGGTGACCTCGGCGTTCTATCTGTCCATCGGGCGGTCGACGCTGCTGTGGTGGCCGCTGTGGCTGGCCATCGGCGCGCTCGGCGTGCGCCGCCCGCGTACCTTCGTTGCCCTGGTCGCCCTCAGCACGCCGTTGCTCATCGCGCAGATCGTGCAGTTCACATCGGGAGCTTGGGCGGGCTGATCCCGGCTGCGGACGCCGCCATGGGTGCCGGAGTGCGCATGGCGCCGAACGTGGCCGGGCCACGGGGGGTTGGCTTGGCGCGTGGCCGGTGCCCGGTCCGGCTACGGGTCCCGCGTGTTCTGGGATTCCGGAGCGGGTGGGGACGCGGTCTCGTAACGGGCTCTCTCGTCGGACTCCGCGGGTCGCCGCCGTCGCGCCGGGCCGGCGGGTCGCATCGGCCGACGGGTCAAAGGTGCTCGCGTAGCCAGGCGATGTCGTCGGCCTGCCCCTCGGCCGGGGTCTCGACCAGCGTCGGCGCGCCCGCCGCCCGTACGACGGTCAGCAGCAGCTCGGGATCGATGGTGCCGTTGCCGAGGTTGGCATGGCGGTCGGCGCCGGAGTCGAAGGCGTCTCTGCTGTCGTTGCAGTGCACGAGGTCGATCCGCCCGGTGATCGATTTGATCCGGTCGACCGCGTCGACCAGCTCCTCGCCGGCGGAGTGGGCGTGGCAGGTGTCGAGGCAGAACCCGACGTTCTTGTCGAGGTCGGCGACTCCGTCGAGGGTCTCCCAGAGCCGGGCGATCCGGTCGAACTTGCGCGCCATCGCATTACCGCCGCCCGCGGTGTTCTCGATGTAGATCGGGATCGGGCACGACTCGAGCCGCTCGAAGACCTTGCGCCAGTTGTCGAAGCCGAGTTGCGGATCGTCGCTGTCGAGCACATGCCCGCCGTGCACGATGAGCGCCTTGGCGCCGATCGAGGCGGCCGCATGGAGGTGCTGGCCGAGCAGCTTGCGGCTGGGGATGCGGATGCGGTTGTTGGACGTCGCGACGTTGACCCGATACGGCGCGTGGATATAGATCTCCAGCCCGGAGGTGGTGATCTCTTCGATGCCGTCCGGCAGCACGGGTTGCTTCCACCCTTGCGGGTCGCCGAGGAAGAACTGCGCGATGTCCGCCTTCCGCGCGATGGCCCCGGCGAGGATGTCGCTTTGGTGGACGTGGGCTCCGATACGCATGCCGCCCAGGCTAGCCGCGCCGTCAGACGTTTTCCGGCAGAGCGCCGGATGCGAAGAAGCCGCGGAGGGCCGGGATGGGCGGGAAGGCCCGATCATGCCGGGCGGCGGCCCGGACGTTCGGGGTGGGAACGGCGACCGTGGCCGCGCCGGCACCGCGCCGGCACACGGCACCGCCTCAGTAGCTGAAGCCGCCGTTTCCGATCGCCAGCCCGAGCCCGACGAACGAGCCGATCATGCCGATGACGTTGAGCCAGCGCTGGCCCGTCGTCACCGACACCATCTGGGAGTAGAGGGCGATCGGGAAGCCGACGAGCCCGATGAGCGTCGCCGGCAGGTGCGCGGCGACGACGAGACCCAGCCCGAACGCGACGACGCCCAGTACGAAGGAGATGACGGCCAGCGAGTTCTCCTTCGGATGCCGCTCGCCGTCGTTGTTCAGCATCGTGATGCGCGGCCGACGGGCCACCTGAGGCATCGAGCCACCCCCTCGCCGGATGAGCCACTACGTGCCAGTTGATTCCCTGATCACCTGTTCGTCAAGCGATTCCAGAGATCACGCCGGCACTTGTCGGCGTTCTGTCGTGGGGTTCCGATAGCGTCGAACATGACTTCGATCGATCACTCGGAGGAGATATGAACGGGTGCGTGACGACGAGCGCCGATGACCTCGCGACGCTCGGCGACGTGGAATTGATCGACGAGCTGTCGCTGCTGACGACGCAGACGGCGCGCATGCGGGCGCGGATGGCCGACATCATCGCCGAGCTCGACCGCCGCAGAACTCGCGCGACGGGTTCGTGTGCCGTCAGTTGTTGATAGCCTTTGTCGGTCCGCCGGGCCTGCCCGCGAGCATCGCGGTGCGGCATCCGGCGGGCGGACGCACGAGCCCTCCTGTCACGGAGACCCCGTGACCGCACGAGACCAGAGGAGGTAGGGACACAGCATGCGTCGCTACGAACTCATGATCATCCTTGATCCGAACATCGAGGAGCGCACCGTCGCGCCGTCGATCGACCAGTTCCTTGGGGTCGTGAAGACCGACGGCGGCAGCGTGGAGAAGGTCGACGTCTGGGGCCGCCGGCGCCTGGCGTACGAAATCAAGAAGAAGTCCGAAGGCATCTACGCGGTCGTCGACCTCACGGCACAGCCTGCCACGGTCAAGGAGCTTGACCGGCAGCTCAACCTGAACGAGTCGATCC
>CALAED010000190.1 GCA_937891035.1 uncultured Thermomonosporaceae bacterium
GGGCCCGCCGGCGCCCGGGGAGAGCGGCGCGCCCGGCGCTGCGGCGGGGGACGAGGACGACTCTTGACGCGTTCCCGGGTCGGAGCCGGGCTGTCGGCCAGCCTGCCGGGATCGATGCCATGTACCGCGGCCCCCAGCCGCCGGTGCGCTGCGCTGGACCGGGCGCGGGTCCTGGGCGTACGAACAGGAACGCGGCACGGCAGGCGGGTCGCGGCGGACCGCGGGCGCTGTCGAGGAACGGCGACCGCGGCTGGCCGACCCGTGGACACGCCGAGGCTGGCCCCCCGGCCAGGGCGTGGCGCCGGGCGCGGCGGACTCGCCCGGTGGCCGCGCGTGATCAGCTGGGCCGGTTCCGGTTCAGGGCGTGCAAGATCCCGGAGACGTTGCCTTCCGTGCCGTTGAGCATCTCGTACTTCTCGACCAGGGCCGGGTCCGCGTCCGGGCCATAGGCGATGTAGCGATCGCGCGTACGTTCCTGGACCAGCGCCACCGCGTGGTCGAGATCCATTCCCGCGGCGTGCGCCTCCTGAACGGTCTCGACCCACAGGCGCAGCTCCTCGGCGGCCCGATCGAGGGTCTCCGGCACGTCCATCACCGGCCCGAAGTGCGCGAACAGCAGCCGCTGCGGCCTCAGGGCACGGAACTTCTCCAGGGAGGCGAGCGCCATGTCGAGGTCGAAATCCGGCGGCGGCGTGGCCGGTCGCATATCCCCTGTATCTGGAATGTACAGCCCGGCCGCGTCCCCGACATAAAGGTCGCCGGTCGCCGAGTCGAGCAGCCCGACGTGATGCCGGGCGTGTCCAGGGGAGTAATGCGAGGTCAGCTCGCGGCCACCGCCGAGGTCGACGGCGCCGTCGTCGCCCACCGCACGGATCCTTACGGCATCGGTGGGTTTGAGGTCGCCGAACAGGTCGTCGAACCGGGCGCCGTAGACCATGCGGGCGCTGCGCGTGAGCCGCGTGGGATCGGCGAGATGCGGCGCGCCCTTCTCGTGTACGACGATCTCGGCCTCCGGGTAGAGGTCGGCCATGTCGCCGACCCCGCCGGCGTGGTCGAGGTGGATGTGCGTGACGACCACGGTGGCCAGGTCGGCGGCCCCAACGCCGAGGTGGGTGAGCGCATCGCGGACAACGGAGGCGGATCCGGCCGTTCCCGGCTCCACCAGGCAGGGACGATCCGATGCGATCAAATAGCCTGCCGTGATGCCGGTGTAGCCGGCCATCCGGGTGTCGATCTCATAGACGTCGCTGCCGAGCGCTCTGATCGTCGTGTTCGGCACGGACGGACCTCCGGTTATCCACAGACGCGGCCGGGTCTTTTCCCAGCCTCGGTCACCGCCCATCGTAGGGATCGCACGGGACGGACATCTGACCCGCGGCCGCGCACCCGGGCGACCGCCGCGAGCGGCAGAAACGGAGGGACCCATGGACGACTACCCGTACGTCAACGACGTGTCACTCGTCGGGAGGCTGTCGGACACGCCATTGGTCAAGACCTTACCGAGCGGCGATCTGATCATGTTGTGGCGCCTCATCGTGGACCGGCCGGCGGCCGAGCGTCGTACGCCGAAGAGGGTCGTCGACACCATCAACTGCGTCACCTTCGACAGGCGGTTGTTCGGCCCGGCCCGCGCGTGGCGACCCGATCAGCTGCTCGAGATCCACGGTGCGCTGCGCCGGCGGTTCTGGCCCGGTGGCAGCCGCTGTGAGGTCGTGGTCCACCGGGCCGAAGAGCGCCGGGCGCGGGCCGCCCCGGCGGGCGACCCGGTGGCCGAGACCTGAGCGGGGCACGGCAGCGAGTCCTGCGGCCGCGCCGCCATCGCGCCGGGTATCCGGGAGCTCATCTAGGCGGCCGGTGGGCGGCGAGGGACCGCGATGGGCGCGGGCCGGCGTCGGCGTGCTCGTGCGAGCGCAGGCGTCCCTGACGGGCAGCCAGGAGTAGGGCCGGATTTGGGGCGCGTCAAAGTCCCGCTGGCTCGGTGTCGAAGAGCCGGAGGATCACGCCCGTGCGGGGCTTTGGGCCGAACGAGGTTGACTTTCGCGGCACTCGCTCACCGCCGGCGGCGACGGCGAGCACATCCGCTATGAGCAGCGGATTCATGACGATGGCCGTCCCGCCCGAACGGGCGGCGCGGGCGATCGCGGTCGCCGCGTCGTGATGGACGATCTCGACGGTGTGCTCGTCCTCGGTGATCCCCCACACATGGTTGATCAGCAGCTGGTCCAACGCGGCTGTGTCCAGGCGGCGCCAACGCGTCGAACGCTCGGGCGGCATGGCCCGCGCCAACGCGACCGGGTCCGGATCGGTGAGGAGGTACAGCCGGGCGGTGTCCCCGAGCAGGAACGCCGTGTCCGTGGCGGCTCGGAGCAGGTCGAGTGCTGCGGTCAGCGACCCGGAGACCTCGGCCACCCGGAACGCGCTCTTGGCGCGTTCCACCGCCGCCGCCAGGGGTAGGTCCGGGAGCACACGATGGATCGCGCCGAGCCGTGGCGGATAGTGGGCCGAGTCGACCAGGAGCGCCAGCCCGTAGTCCCAGGGGCCGGGCCCGCTGCCCGCCGAGTGGTGCCAGTGCTGCAGCGCCCGGTAGGTGGCATAGCGGTGGTGCCCGTCGGCGATCAGCGCCTGCCGCTCGCGCAGGTCCGCCGCGATGTCCGCGTGTACGTCCGGCGCCGTCACGCGCCAGAGGCGATGGGTCAGACCATCGTCGGTGTCGAGTTCGACCACCGGCCGTTCGGTCGCGGCGGTCTCGTCCACGATCTGGCTGGCTGTCCCCCCGCCCTCGTACACCAGGAAGATCGGCTCGAGGTTGGCTCCGGTCGTGCCCATCAACCGCAGCCGGTCCCGTACCGGGCCGGGAAAGACGTCCTCGTGGGGCAGCACGACCCCCGCGGCTTCGGCGCGCAACCCGAGGGCGCCGATCAAACCGCGCTGCATGACCCCTTGCCCGCTCTGCTCATAGACGTACAGGCTCGGGTCGGGATCGGTGCCGAGCGTCCCGTCCGCGCGCCAGGCCCGGAGCGTGTCCCGCGCCTGAACGTACCGCCCGGCCGGATCCCCGACCGGCAGGATCAGCCGGACGATGTTGTGCGGATCGACGGCGAGCAGCCGCCGCACGGCTTCCTCGTCGATGAGATCGTAGGGCGGTGAGGTGACGGCGGCGAGGTCCACGCCCGCCGCGTACCGCACGCCGCGGAATGGGACCATGACCAGCCCCGCCGCCCGATCAGCCGGGTTGGCCGCGCCACTGCCGAAGGCGCGGGCGCTGAACTCGGCCGGTGTACGCCCTTCGGGCCAGGGAAGGCCGAAAGGGAGGTCGTCATTCACTATGGACATGTAGGCGACGGTACGCGCTGGACGCGACGCAAGCCGGGCCGGCTACTGGGGGTCGAGTCGATGGTCGAGCGGAGGCATGGGTCATGAGTCGAGCCGAACCCAGCGGCGACGTCTACGAGTGGTACACCCGCGGCCTCCGCCTGTTGACGTCCGGCAGCCCCGCGGCGGCCGTCGAGTTGCTGCAGCGCGCCGCACAGGCCGAGCCCGGCTCCCGCAGCATCCGCGAGGCGCTCGCCCGCGCCCAGTTCGGCGCCCGACGCTACGCCGAGGCCGCCGACAGTTTCCGGTCGATCGTCGAAGACAACCCCTCCGAGGACTACGCTCTTTTTGGGCTTGGCCTGGCCCTCACCCGGATGGGCGATTTCGCCGGCGCCGTCGAGCACCTCGCCCTCGCCGCCGCGATGCGCCCCGACAACAAGGACTACACCAACGCGCTGCGCCAGGCCCGCGCCACGCTCAACGCCCGCCGGTAGCCCCTCCCGTCGCGGGGTGCTGGAGTCCCACCGGGAGGCCCGCCGGGACGGCGTCCACGCGCTGCGAAGATGACGACGAGCACCCGGGCTGCAGGGCGGGACGGCGGCGGCTCGCCGAGATTATGCACTCGGCTTCAGGCCGGCCGCAGGCAAATGCTCCGCCATCCGCCCGGGTAGCGTGACAGCGTGACGAGTCCAGGCGGCGATGGGACGGTGGTGGCGATGAGGTGGGGCGGCCGATGAGCCTGCGAGGCTGCGCACGTCCGTTGAGCGAGGCGTACGACGTGGGGTTGCTCGATCTCGACGGCACCGTCTACATCGGCAGCCGAGCGCTGCCGGGCGTCGAAGAGGCACTCGACAAGGCCCGGGCGAGCGGCATGCGGCTCGCGTTCGTCACCAACAACGCCTCCCGGACGCCGAGCGCCGTGGCCTCGCTGCTCAGCGACATCGGCGTGCCGGCGGCCGCCGAGGACGTCGTCACGTCGGCTCAGGCCGCCGCCCGGCTGCTGGCCGATCGCCTGCCACCCGGTGCGCGGGTCCTCGTCGTCGGCGGCATGGGCCTGCGGCAGGCGCTGCGGGCCCAGGGGCTGCGGCCCGTGTCCACCGCCGCCGAACGTCCCGCCGCCGTAGCGCAGGGATACACCCCCGACCTTTCCTACAGCCTCATCGCCGAGGGAGCACAGGCCGTCGCCGGCGGGGCGTTTTTCGTCGGCTCCAACGGCGACCGAACGGTCTCCGGCGGCCGTGGTCGACAGCCCCGGCCGGGCAACGGCTCGCTGCTGCGGGTCATCGCCACCGCCACCGGGATCGACCCCATCGTCACCGGCAAACCCGAACAGCCGCTGCACCAGGAGGCCGTGCTGCGCACCGGTGCCCGCCGTCCGCTGGTCATCGGAGATCGGCTGGACACCGACATCGAGGGCGCCCGGCGCGGTGGCGCGGACAGCCTGCTGGTACTCACCGGGGTGACCGGCGCGCCGGAGCTGGTGACCGCCCCGGCGAGCCGCCGCCCCACCTATGTGGCCGCCGATCTGGCCGGTCTCCTCACCCCGCATCCAGAGGTCCGGCACGACGATCACGTTTACGAATGCGGCGGCTGGCGGGCCGCCTGGGCGGCCGATGTCGGTCACATCGACCTGTCCGGCCACGGTGATCCGATCGACGGCCTGCGCGCCCTCTGCGCCGCCGCCTGGCATGCGGACGACCCCATCGCGATGGAGTCCGTTGCCGCCGCGTTGGAACGGCTTGAGGGCGGTCTTGGGTGCGGTCGTGAGGACGGTACGGACTGAGCGCTACAGGAGCCGGCGCAGCCGGAAGAGGTCGAAGACGTTCGCCTCGATCTTGAGACGACCGGTGGCCCAGGCCTTGGCGGCGTTCAGCTCATCCTTCGCAAGGGCGACCAGATCGTCGCTGTTCACCGTGACCCGCACCTGGCCAGACTGCCAGTCGGCGCCCGGCGCGAACACGTCGAGCCCGCCTTCGTGGATCCGCGAGCGAAAGGTCAGCCCGAGATCCGGGATCCGGCAGCTGATCGTGCGGTCGACGACGTGCTCCTTGAACTGCTCAGGCTCCACCTCGCCGAGGCGCTCGACGATGCGGTCGAGCGCCGCGCGACATTCCTCCTCGGAAGCCATGGTGAGGGTCTACCCCGTTCGGATCGACAACGATGGTGTTCTCGGACGGTAGCGTTCTTGTTGAAGTGGAGGCGACCGGCGGGCGACCGACGGCGTCCGGCACAGGCCGTGCAGGAGGCGACAGGCGATGATCGGCGGCGACGTACCGTACGACCCCGAGAGCGGCGGTCCGGCCGATGCCCCGCAACACTCGTCTCCATCGCCTCTTTCACCTCAAACGTCCCAACAGCAGCCCCAATCATCCCAGATGGGCGAGCCGGTCGTCGCTCGGGCGGAGCCGCCGCCATCGCCCGAGCCGACGGGCGACGAACGGGTCGACGCGGCGCTGTCCAGGCTCGACGAGCTGCTGACGGCGCCGGTGGCCGACCATGTCGAGGTCTTCGAAGACGTACACCGGCGCCTGCAGGACGTGCTCGCCTCGGTCGACCACGAGGAGCAACCGCCGGCACCGGGGGAGCCGTCCGACGCGGCGGCCCGCCAGAGGCCGGGACCGCGACCGGCCCAGCACTCCGGGCCGCGCCCCGGCCCGCCGAACTGGGGCTCATGAGCTGGCGGCCCGGCGCGCCGAGCGGGCGGGTGGCGCGACGCCGAGGACGCGGCTGGAGCCGGCGAGCGGAACGAACGGAACGAGTGGAACGTACGGATTATGTGGCTTATCTGCGCCGTGTGAAGCGACAGCGTGCGCGCGGCGGGCCCCTAGGCGCCACGCACTGGCTGACGAGCACGCGTTGTCGTGGGTGGGTGGGCGGCGTCCGCCGCCCACAGACCCCGGGTCCGCCGTCGGCCGGACGGAGGGCACGGTGACCCGCCGCCGCCTGGACAGCGAGCTCGTGCGGCGTGGCCTGGCCAGGTCGCGCGACCAGGCCGTCGAGCTCATCGACGCCGGTCGGGTACGGGTCGGCGGCCGGCCGGCCGACAAGCCGGCCACCCAGGTCGAGACCGGCGCGGCGATCGTCGTGTCCGCGCCGGCCGGCGGCGACGATCCCGGCTACGTGTCCAGAGGCGGCCACAAGCTCGCGGGCGCGCTCGCCGCGTTCGCCGACCTCGATCCGCTGGGCCGGCGGTGCCTCGACGCCGGCGCCTCGACGGGCGGATTCACCGACGTGCTGCTGCGCGCGGGAGCCGCCCACGTCGTCGCCGTCGACGTCGGCTACGGCCAGCTCGCCTGGTCGCTGCGCACCGACGCCCGGGTCACGGTCGTCGAACGATGCAACGTCAGGGAGCTGACGCCGGCACAGGTGGCCGCGCCCGACGGTGCGCTGCCCAGCCTGGCCGTCGCCGACCTGTCGTTCATCTCGCTTCGGCTGGTGCTGGCGCCGCTGCGGCGCTGCCTCACCCCGGAGGGCGACCTCATCGTGCTGGTCAAGCCCCAGTTCGAGGTCGGCAAGGGCAAGGTCGGCGCGGGCGGCGTGGTCCGCGATCCGCTGCTGCGCGCCGCGGCCGTACGCGAGGTCGCCTGCCACGCCGCCGCCATCGGGCTCGGCGTCGAGGCGGTCACGGCCAGCGCGCTGCCCGGGCCGTCGGGAAATGTGGAGTACTTTCTGTGGCTGCGAGCGGGCGCGCCACCACTCGCCGAAGGCGATCTCACCCGAGCCGTCGCGGAGGGCCCGACATGAGTACTTCGGCGAAGGATCCGGCCGCCACGTGGGACCCGGCAGGCGACGCGGTGACCATGAACCGAGGCGGGGGAGCAACGTCATGAGCCGGGAGCGAGCCCGCCGAGTGAGCGGAGTGGCCGGCGAGCCTCCGGGCGAGCCGTCCGCGCGGCGAGCGAGAAGGGTGAGTGACCCATGAGCTGGGAGCGAGCCCGCCGAGTGAGCGGAGTGGCCGGCGAGCCGTCGGGTGAGCCGTCCGCGCGGCGAGCGAGACGCGGCGAACCAGAAGGGTGAGTGACCCATGAGCAAGGCCAAACGGTCGGTCCTGGTGGTCACGCACACCGGACGGTCGGGCGCGGTGCGCAGCGCGAACCTCGTCATCGAGCGGCTCGCCGAGGCGGGCATCGCCGTCCGCGTGCTCGCCGGGGAGGCGGCGGAGCTCGACTGCACCGCCGCCGACATCATGCCCGTCTCGGCGGCGGCCTGCGACGACGCCGAGATGGTGATCGTACTCGGCGGGGACGGCACGTTGCTGCGAGCGGCCGAGCTGGCCCGCCCTGCCGGCACCCCGCTGCTGGGAGTGAACATGGGGCACGTCGGCTTCCTCGCCGAGGC
>CALAED010000191.1 GCA_937891035.1 uncultured Thermomonosporaceae bacterium
CGACCGCCTGGCGCGTCCAGAACGGCGAGTACCCGGTGCGCGAGATCTCGATGGCCAAGCTCTACACCGCGCGGATGGCCTGCGAGGTGCTCGACGAGTGCCTGCAGATCCATGGCGGCGCCGGCTACATGAAGGAGTACGGGATCGAGCGCGCCTGGAGGGACATGCGCCTCAACCGCATCGGGGCGGGAACGGACGAGGTGATGCTGGAGGTCATCGGCCGCTCGTACGGGCTCTGAGCCGGCGGGGCGCCCTTGACGCTCCTGATCGAGATCGACCGCTCGACGCCCGTCCACAAGGGCGCGGCAGGCGGGCACAACCGCTGGCACCCCGACATCCCGCCGGTGGCGGCGGTGGATCCGGGCGAGGCCGTGACGTTCGAGCTGCGCGACTCGCGCGACCGGACCCTCACCCGCGCGTCCATGCACGCCGACCTGCTCGCCACCCCGTCGCTGGCCCATCCGCTGACCGGGCCGCTCGAGGTGCGCGGTGCCGAGCCGGGCGACCTGCTCGAGGTCGAGATCCTGGGTTACGAGACGGACGACTTCGGCTGGACCGCGATCTGGCCCGGCTCCGGCTGGCTCGGCGACCTGTTCGAGCATCCGTTCCTCGCGCGGTGGGAGCTCGACCGCCGGTGCGCCCGCTCGGAGGAGCTGCCGGGCGTGGCCGTGCCGGCGGGCGTCTTCGCCGGCGTGATCGGAGTCACCCCGTCCCGCGATCTGTTCGAGCGGGCGCGGGAGCGCGAGGCTGCGCTGGCAGATCGCGGCGCGACCTTCGACCTCCCGAGCCCCGAGCTCGCGGCGCCGCCGGAGGCCGGCGACGGGCTCCGGACCTTCCCGCCGCGCGAGAACGGCGGCAACATGGACATCCGCGACCTCGTCGCCGGCGCCAAGCTCTGGCTGCCCGTTTTCGTCCCGGGCGCGCTGCTGTCGATCGGCGACCTCCACTTCGCCCAGGGCGACGGCGAGGTCTGCATCTCGGCAATCGAGACGGGCGGAACGGCGACCGTGCGCGTCGACGTGGTCCGCGACGGCCCGCGCATGCGTTTCCCGAGCTGGGAGTCGCCGCCCCGGCCCGGGCGGCGCTGCTTCGCCACCACCGGCATTCCGCTGGACGATTCGGGCAACAACGCGGACCGCGACCTGAACCTGGCCACCCGCCGCGCCCTGCTCGAGCTGCTCGACTGGCTCACGTCAGAGCGCGGCCTCCGCCGCGAGGCCGCCTACGTCCTGATGAGCGTCGCCGCGGAGCTGCGGATCTCGGAGGTCGTCGACGCCCCCAACGCGCTGGTCTCGGCGGCGCTGCCGCTGGATGTGTTCGAGGAGGGCTGAGGCGTCAGCCGGGCGCGGGCTCCTCCCCGGGGCCCGCTACCGCGCGGGCGGGGCCCCGGCCTCGGGCGCGGTAGGCGGCGCTGGCGTCGCGGCGGACTCGGGCTCAGGCTCCAGCCGTGGCGGCATGCTGTCCCCGATCTCCGGCGGGGCCGGCTCCCCGGGGAGGGCCTCCGCCTCGGCACGCCAGATCGCGTTGAGCGAGACCTGCATGTACGCCCATAGGCCGAGCGAGACGACCAGGAACAGGATGAGGGCGATCCAGCCGTTGGGCGGCTCCTGCCCGGCGACGCGCGCGGCGGCCTGCATGCGCTGTGTACCGCGCCAGTACGAGACCAGGGCGGGCACGATGATCAGCCCACCCGGAAAGACGGCCAGCAGCGACAAGGTCGGGTTCTGACCGAGGTCGTACCCACGTGCGCGGCCAAAGTCGGCGAGCTCCTTGTTCACCCGATACCACCACACGAGGTGGTAGATCCCAAGCGTGATTATCGGTAAGAGCGCCGCCGCCCATGGGCTGCGGATCTTGACGCGGTCCTCGCTGTCGCGGATTTGGAGCTCGAAGGCCATGTCCCCTCCTGGGGTCGAGCGCGCTTTCGTTCCGCGCGATCTGCAGACGTTACCGGGTCCGAGGCGCGCAAGCTAGTCATGCGGCTCGGAGGCTCGCGCGGCTTTTGGTAGCGGCGACGGGATTCCCCGAGCTTGTAGGCGAAGCGGTGTCGGGCCTCGTGATAGCTGCGGTCGGGCCCGAAGAAGCATCGGTGTGAGCGGATCATCTCCTCGGCGCGGTAGGCCTCGAGCGGCTTCCTCTGCTCGTCGCGCGTCCGGCGGAGCCGCTTCTCGACCAGGCGACTCGCGGCCGCACTACGAGCGAGCCGCTCCGCACGGGCACGTGTTTGCGCGCGGAAGCTCGCCACGCTCCGGCCGAACGCAGCGTCCAGCAGTCCGATCTCGACGGCGTGCCGGGTGCCGATCGGCCTGAACGGTGGGCCGGTCAGCCGGGCGGTCATGCCGGATCCGACGCGACGCGGCAACAGATACGTCTAGTACTCCGACCCGTAAAGGCCGCCCATGTGACCGTAGTAGGGGTTCACAACGACGTCCTCGCGCGCCACGACCTCGTCGGCGGCGAGAGCGAACGCCACACCGCCGGCGGCCGCGTCGCCGGCCAGCGTACAGATACGCCTCCCGCAGCCGGCTGCATTGCTCGGTGCTCATTGCACCGTCGTAGAAGTCGAAGTGCAGGTACCCGACGCCGCGGTGCTCCTCATAGGAGATCTCGCGGTAGGTGTGGTCGGCGGGAGACGACTCGTGCAGGTGGATCGGACGCTCCGGCACATCGACCGCGTGCCCTGCTATCGCGAGCGCTCTGGTGGCCGGCAGCTTGAGGAACGCGTGATCGCCCTCGTCGCGCCGCTTGAGGTGGGTGATCCAAACAATCGGCGGCCCGAGGGCCGCGGCGGACCAGGCGCGGGACGTCCGGCCAAGCTCTATACCGCGCCCGAGATCGAGGTGTCGGTGTCGGTGCCCGCCCGCGATACGAGTTCGCCGCCCGCCTGCTCGCCGAGGCGGCCGAGGCCGATCCGAGTGGGAAGACCCAGGCCGACCTGCACCTGGTCGCCACCCGCAGAGGTCGCGAGCTGGACGAGGGGCTACCCGGCGCCGCCCTCGTCGAGACCCTCGCGAAGCGCGGGTACGAGGGCTTTGTGGACGAGGCCGGCGTCATCCGGCTCGCGAACTGCCCGTTCCATCGGCTCGCCGCGGATCACCGCGACCTCGTCTGTGGCACGAACCAGGCTTACGTCGCAGGTCTCCTCGAGGGGCTGCACCGCGAGGAAGTGACCGCCAAGCTCGAGCCGGAACCCGGCCGCTGCTGCGTGGCCATCCGGGCTCGAACGCAGCCCTGAGCCGTCGTGAGGCCCGGCCGGGCGCCGGCGTGGGCCTGCCTCCCCACTGCGGCGCCGGATCGTCATGATGCCGTCCCTCGAAACCCGAGAAGGAGACCGACAGTGGGAGTACTTGACGGCAAGGCGGCGATCGTGACGGGGTCCGCCCGCGGAATCGGCCGGGCCACCGCGGAGCTGCTCGCCGACCAGGGCGCCCGGGTGTTGATCAACGACCTCGACGGCGACGTGGCCGAGCAGGCGGCGTCCGAAATCGCCGGCGAGACGACCGTCTTCGCGGGCGACCTCACGCAACCGGGCATCCCGGACCAGCTCGTCCAGAAGGCCGTCGACGAGTTCGGCCGGATCGACATCATCGTCAACAACGCCGGCTATACCTGGGACGGCGTGGCCCACAAGATGGCCGACGAGCAGTTCCAGGCGATGCTCGACATCCACACGGTCGTGCCCTTCCGGATCATCCGCGCCGCGGCGCCGCACGTACGCGAGCCCGCCAAGGCGGAGCGCGAACAGGGCCAGGAGGTATTCCGCAAGATCGTGAACGTGACCTCGGTCTCAGGCACGATGGGCAACGCCGGGCAGGTGAACTACGCCGCCGCCAAGGCCGGCGTGGTGGGCCTGACAAAGACGCTCGCCAAGGAGTGGGGTCAGTTCAAGGTGAACGTCAACGCCGTGGCGTTCGGGTTCGTCGAGACCCGCCTCACCGCCGCCAAGGAGGAGGGCGGCAAGATCGAGATGGAGGGCAAGGAGATCCCGCTGGGGATCCCCGAGCAGATGCGCGCGATGGCGGCGGTGATGATTCCGCTCGGGCGCCCCGCCTCACCCGAGGAGGCCGCCGGCCCGGTCTTCTTCCTCTGCTCCCCCTGGTCGAACTACGTGCACGGCCAGGTGCTGAACGTGACCGGCGGCCAGTTCGGCGGGAT
>CALAED010000192.1 GCA_937891035.1 uncultured Thermomonosporaceae bacterium
ATCGGCGCGGCGCAGCGGGCCGATACACGGCGAACGGGCGGCCCGACGGCGTCGCGGAGGCCGGGGACCGGAGCCATCTCGACGACCTCGTCCTGAGCGTGCGGGGAGCCGGCCCGCTTGCCTGCGATTGGGAGTGGGTCGGCGATGACATCGACGCACTACGGGCGGTGATCCCGTGGACCAGCCATGCCAACGAGCTTCGCGCGCTCACCGGGGAGCCGGACGGGCACATCCTGACCAGGCTATGGACCGTCCGCGAGTGCCTGTCCAAGATAGGCCGGACCCGAAATGGGCCGCTCACCATCGACGGCGTGTACGAGGAGGGCTGGGTGCTGCTGCGCGCCGGGTCGGAGCAGGTCGTCTCCACAGTGATCGACATCGGCGGTGATCCAGCGCCCGGCGAGCTCGGCGATACCGCGGCACGGGCCGCGGCCATCGCTGTATTGATCAAGATTGGAGGCTCAATGACAGCGACCCCACCTCCACGTGATGAGTCATGAAGCGCTACTTCGAATACGAACATCTGGTGACCCTTGCCGACACAAACCTGGTGGGCAACGTCTACTTCGCCAACCATCTGTCCTGGCAGGGGGCGTGCCGCGAGTGTTTTCTCGCCACCGAGGCCCCGGGTGTGGTCAGGCGGCTGGCCGACGATCTGGCATTGGTGACCGTCTCGTGCTCGTGTGACTACTTTTCCGAGCTCTACGCGCTCGACATGGTGTCGGTGCGGATGTCCCTGCAGAGCATCGACGCCAATCGCATCACCATGGACTTCGCCTACTGGCGCCGGGCGGATGGGCGGCCGGCGCAGTTGGTCGCGCGCGGCCGGCAGACCGTCGCCTGCATGAAGCGCGAGGGCGGACGGCTGCTCCCCACCGCGGTCCCGGACGAACTCCGACGGGCTCTCGACCGCTACGCGGACAGCGCATCGGCGCGTCACGTCGGTGTCATGAAAGCGGTCGGTTGACGACGTGGACACCCGAGAAGGAAAGAGAGGGATCCGTCCCCGTCCACTGACGCTGGGCATCGTGGGCTGTGGGCGAATGGGGTCGGCCTGCGCGGAACTCTTTACCGCAGCGGGATTTCCCGTGCTGCTCACGAGCCGCCGGGGCAGCAGCGCCGCCGCGTGCGCCCGTCGTCACCCGGGGGCCGCCCACACGTCGTTGGAGGAGTTGGCGGCGCGGGCCGACATCCTCGTTCTCGCCACCCCGATACTGGAGACCTGCAGCGAGATCGCCCCGCGTATTCGCGGCGCGGCGCGCTGGAAACCCGTCATCGACGTGTCGAATCCGGTTTATGGTCCGGTCGGCCTCAGCACCGACGCCCCTACGTCCGCGGCTGAGATGATCAGCCGAGAGCTTCCTAACATCAGTGTCGTCAAAGCGCTCAACTGCGTATCGGCTCGGCAGCTTGTGAGTTTCGCCAGAAGACTGCCTCCGCTGACCATCCCGATCGCGGGCGACGACCTGGCCGCCAAAGACCTCGTTCGCTTCGTCTTGGAGATGGCCGGCTTCGACGTGGCCGACGCCGGTCCGCTCGACAGCAGCAGATTGATAGAAAGCCTCACCCAGCTGCTGCGTCAATTCGGGCAGACCGCCGAGGTCGGCGACGCGATCGGCTTCCGACTGGTTTGGGCGACGCATCCCGCGACCGCATATGGCGGAGTCGCCTAGGTCACTTGAGTTGCTTGAGTTGCTTGAGTTGCTGAGATCGAGGGTGCTTTAGATCAGGTGGGTTTTCACCACCGAAGCTTCGGCCTTGAGGAGGTACATCGAGTCCGGCGGTGGGGTGTAACCGGGCACCTCTCGTAGTGCGTCCGGGTCGGCCGACGTGCCGACGACCCGGAGCCGGATTGGGCCGCCGCGCGGCGTGACGACGAGCGTGAGTTCTTCGCCCTCGCTGTCCGGCGCGAGCAAGGTGAAGCCTTGCCCGGGTGAGATCTCTCGGCCCGCCACCTCAAAGTGCCGGATGGTCGCCATGCTGTCGTCAATGGACAGCCCGATCGAGGTGCCGCCGTCCACCGGCCGTAGCAACAACCGCAGGGTACGCAGGCCGTTCCGCGTCCGGTCCGCGGTCACGATGAGCTCGGGCGGAGCAAGCGGGGCCGGCTCCGCCCGGCCGACGGGGAGCGGATCCGTCCCCCAGACGCCGGTGAAGGGATGATCTGACGTGGCCGCGCCGAGGTAGCGTCCGTTCCAGGAGTCCGGCGGCGTGAACACCGTCCACCTGGCCTCCCGAGTATCGGCGTCGAGGGCGTATCGAAGAGTGGTCGATGTGGGATGCGCGTTGTCGACCCGGTTCACGGCCAGCCCGATCGCCGTCAGGGCCGCGGTGACCAAACCGGCCCCGAGCGGCGCCACGATCGGGCGTCGCGTCGGCCACAGGTCCTCGACGATGGGGAGGCAGAGTCCCAGGAAAAGTGCGGCGAGGGGCGCCGGGACGAATCCGGCGAATCGCAGGCCAAGCGGCAGCGTTCGCCATGCGCCGGCCGCGAGCATCACCGCGCCCGGCAGCAGCCCGGCGGTGATGGCGACTTGCCGGACCGGCGAGGCCGGGGATCCCGCCGCTGAGTCAGTCCTGCGGGATGCGCCGGTCGTGCCGGTCGTGCCGGTCGTGCCGAGCAGCCTGCCCAGCGCGGCGCTCAGCGCGGGAACCGTCATCACATGCGCCGCCGCGGGCGAGAACCCGGCGAGCGCGACGCCGAGCAGGGTGGGCCACGTCAGCGCACCCTGCGCCAGTGCGGCCGGGCCGATACGGCGGCGGGCCACGGCGTACCAGGCCAGGCAAATCGTAACGATCAAGGAGAGTAGTCCGGCCTGGAAGAATTCGGGCCGATAGGTGTTCGACGTCAGCAACCCCGCGTACCCGCGCCGCAGCCGCACCAGCGCCGGCCAGTACGCCAGGCCCGACCCGACCGCGCCGGTGAGCGGAAGCAGCGCCGTGAGGGCCCCGGCAAGGCCTCGTCTGACCGTCACAAGTCGTCGGCGTCGAGCCACGACGATCACGGTGGCCGTCGCCGCCAGCGCGAGCCCCGACAACACGACCGCCGCCCAGACCGGATAGCGGATCAGGGTACCGAGCGCGTTGAAATACGCCATCTCATCGCGGCCGGACAGCGTTGCCAAGTCGATGTCGCCGAACGCCGCGGCGAGCGCCAGCATGTTCGACCCCGCCTGCTGCAGCGTCGGCAGGTCGACGTGGGAAAGATCATCGAGAGGGCTGTGGAAATAGCCGCCGCCGTTGATGAATCCCGAATCCAGACCCGCCAGCCCGCCGGCCATGAAGGCGGAAAGGTCTGTGTCGCTCGGGATTCGCGCGGCCAGTTCGGCCAGGGCGGAGTCGGCCACCGGATACGGCGCCGCCGACGCGAAGGTCCGGATCAGGCCGCCGTTGGGATTGCTGCTGCGGAACATCCAGACCGGCCCGCGAACGCCGCGCGCGTCCCAGTTCAGCACCACGCCGTTTTCGCGGACCGGCTGATGGGCGGCGATGAAGGCCTCGGCGCCGAGCAGGCCGGGCTCCTCCGCATCGGTGAGCAGGAAGACGATATCGTTCCTCGGCCGGACGCCGCTCGCTACCAGGGCGCGTGCGGTCTCCAGGATCCCCGCGGTGCCGACCCCGTCGTCGCTCGCGCCCGGACCGCAGGGCACCGAGTCGTAGTGCGCGGCGAGATAGACCCGCCCGGTGGGATCGGTGCCCGGCAGCACGGCGACGATGTTGGACGCCCGGCAAAGGAGGACCGGCCGGTCGGCCCTCCGGCTGAGCGGCGCGCGCCCCACCGCCTCCTCCACATCGGTGCGCAGGCCGAGGCCACGCAGCTGGTCGGCAAGATAGTCACGGACCCGGGCGTGTTCCGCCGTGCCTACGGGATGCGGATGAGTGGCGAACCGCGAGATGTGATCCTGTGCACGGGTGGCGCTGAACTCGGTTGCGGGCGCATCGGCGGGACGCGGTGGCGGTGGGCCGAGCTTTCTCATCATGATCGCCGCGGTCCCGGCGAGTATTCCCAGGGACACCAAGCCGGAGAGTCGTCGAGCCATGTTCGAAACCACCTGCGCGTCAGGATGGGTGGGCTGTCCGTCCCTCCGGCGGATCCGCGAGAGGGACGGGCGCCTTGTCACAACTGCTGGACATCCATCGCCGGGTCGGGCTGATC